>CAYUEE010000008.1:0-63138 GCA_964443615.1 uncultured bacterium
CAAACTCTCTACAAGATTAGCCCATCGGTAGGGAAACTCAACCGCCCTATTGTGATAATGATCCCATTCCACTGTCGCTAAGGATCCGGGAAATGTCTGCTTGGATAGAGATTCTGCCACTTGTAGACTCGACCAGTGACACAGATCCTGCATCGCTTGGCGGTAGAGTGCTTTCTTCTCAATAAATCCTGTATCAAATTCAGCGATAAGCTCCTTCTTCTGATCTAAAACGGTCTGAACTTGAGCTAGTCTAAGCACCATAACCAGGATCCTCACGAGTCATGTGAATGGCATTATCAGCAAAAGATTGGAAGGAATCATCATGGCTAATCACGAACAGTTGCTCGAATGATTTTAGATTGGTGATCGACTCAGCTAACCGTTGGCGGCGAATCTGGTCCATGTTGGTGGTCGGTTCATCAAAAAAGGCAATTTCGAGGTCTCCCACAACCTTGAGTAACGCAAGCCGAACGGCTAAAGCGGCTGCCATTTGTTCCCCGCCGGATAAACTGAGGAATCGCCGTTTTTCATTGCCTCCTTCTTGAATTGAAATATCATAATCAGCTTCCCAACTCAATGACATCATAGGACGATTAAGGATTTCTCGAAAGAGCTGGTCGGCGACTGTATTGACTGCATCGAGATAGAGACGGGTAATCCGAGGTCCAGCATCCCGGTAAGTGGTGCGACTAAATTTAATGAATCGATGTAGCTTCTCCCGCTCTTTGAGCCTTTTTTCTGTGTGCTGCAACTGTTCTCGAACACCTTTGAGACGATCAAGCTGAGCTTGGATCCGTTCCCGTTGTGGTTCAATGCCTTGAATTTGGGTTTGGAGACGAGCTTGCATCAGTTCAGCTTCTTTGTGAGTGGCTCTCAATTGATCATGTTGCTCGGCATTGTAGGTCCTACTGATGTTTTCGAATTGGGTGCGGTGATCCTGAAGTTGGGTTTTAAGGGCTGCGAGTACCTGCTGAGACTCCTGATAACAGGCTTGTAGTTGAGGCAAAGTTGCCGCCAGCTGATTAGCCTTTAGAAACGTTTCGTAGGCTAACCGATGCTCTTCCCGTAAGGCCTGCTGAGCAACTAGATCTGTCTCTAAATGAGCTGTCTCGGCTAATTGCTGATCTAGTGTTGCTAGGCTGGCTTGAGTGTGCTGAACCTGGATTTGGATAGTATGTAGCTGTTGGTCTAGATCGGGCTTTGCCTTTAGTTCTTGGTGCAACCGTTTGACTTGAGAACGAGGATCTCCCAACTGCTGTAGCTGCTGCTCTACCTCAGTTTGAGCTGCTGCTAGATCAGAACAGGATCCGGATTCGTGCTCTAACTCCTGAATGGCTTGATGAGCTTGCTTGCCTTGCTTTTCGATAGTAGTCAATTGATCCTGGGCTTGCTGCCACTCAGTCTGTCGTTCGGGTAATGTATTGGCCTCAGACTCAGCTTGAAGATAGTGTTGATAAGCATTCTGGACTTCCTGGCGTTGCAGATAACACTGCTCAATATCTGCTTCTAAATGTTGCGTAGCGGCTAATGCCTGTTCAACGGATCCTAATAAAGACTCTTGATGGTGTATTTGGGCTTGTAATGTCTCCCACTGGGCCTCAAGATCTGGCTTTTGCTTGAGTTCTTGCTGACAAAGATGAGCTTGAGCTTTGGGATCCTCTAATCTGTGAACTTGGGCTTGCAGTTCAGCCATTTGTCGATTGAAAGTAGGCTCAGCTTCTAAGTTCCAGGATAGATCTTCAATGCTCTCGTCTAGTTTTGTGATCTGTTCACCAAGATCTACTTGCTCCGCTTCAAGTGTGGGTAATTCATCAACCAACCCTTTGTAGGAGTAATACTGTTGTAGTGTTTTCTTGAGAGCCTGTTGTTGAGATTTGAGTTTAGGCACAGATACCTGTTGGGAAATATCCTGCAGGATCCCTTCAACCTGATTGAGAATTTGATGGGTGAGGGCTGTTCCCTGGGTCAGGATAGGGGGAATAGCTTGCAACGGATCTTTGAGTTCAGGACAGTCTTTCTGGATGGCATCAAGCACTCTCAGGACATGTTGGATCCGGTGGGTTTGGTCTGTTAGTCCTTGTTGACTGTCAGAGACCACCTGCTGGAGCTCTTCACGGAATTGTCGGGCAGCCGTCACTCGATTTAATTGGGAGCTAATGCGGTCAACCTGTTGTTCTAACTCAGGAATCTGCTCCACTTGTTTACGCATCTTATGCCGTTGTTCGATACGATTGGACAGCTCCTGGAGACGTTGCGCGAGGGTTTGCCGCTCCTGTTGTTGTTGATCAAGTTGAACTCGTGTTGCTCCAAATTGATTCAGTTTTGCTTGTAATTCCGATTGCTTGGTCTCTAACGCAACCTGTTCAACAATCTGAGGCTGGAGAGCTTGGAGTTGATGATCCAACTGTAGGAGGCGCTCTCGTTGTTGAGTGAGGGTGGCCTGTTGAACTTGGAGATTATGGAGGACTGAACGGATCTCGTTACCCTCTTGGATCCTGGATTGGCGTTGCTTCAATGCTTGGTTCAGATGTACTAAATGCTGTTCAGCTTGGAGATAGGCATCATGTCCCGGTTTTGTGGCTTGACAACGTTGTTGGGCCTGCTGGGCTGATTCCACACGTTGGCTACACTGCTGGCAATAGCGTCGTTGAGCATCCCACTGGGTTCTCAAGAGTTGATGGTGTTGATGAAGCTGGGACAATCGTTCACTGAGTTCTGTTAGGTGCCGTTGTTGCTGTTCCAGTTGATCCTGAAGAACGACCTCATGACGGAGCGCCTCAATATGCTGAGCGGACTGGGCTAGGATCGCTAATCGCTCTTGCAACCGTGTCATCTCAGTTTGATGGGCTCCCATGGACTCAAGCACAGATTCCCGCTGCTGTAGGCATTTGCGCCGGTCTCCAAGGTGTTGCTCTAGCTCACGGATCCGTTGTTCCGCTTGTTGAAATATTTGAAATCCAGCTTCTGTAGCTTGAACCTTAGCTTGAGCCTGCTGAGCATCTTGTAAGGATTGAGCCATCTGTTCATCTTGCTTGGCTTGAGTTGCTATCTGCTGGACTAGAGACTGTATCGCTTGGTCCATCTGAGTACGGTGCTGCGCTATCTGGTCCATCTGAGCCAACTGCTCCCCATACTCTTTGAGAGATTTCACTTGAACCTGTAAAGCGTGACAACATTTCTCTAGATCTTGTGTCAGTGTTGTTAACTGCTCTTGCAAAGGATCCCAATCCTGTAACTGTTGATTTAAGAGTTCAATCTGATGTTTGACCTGTGTTACCTGCTCATCACTATGCTTTTGGAGGCCTAATAGATCCTTGTAGACTTTCTGATAGTCCTCCACATGCAGGATCCGATCAAACATGTCTTTGCGATCCCTAGGTGTTTTCAGGAAATCTGCTGTGAAGGTTCCCTGAGGAACGCCGACCATCGTAGTGAATAAACGGGGTAAATCCGTCCCTGGAAGGATTCCAAGATGTTGGCGCAGCCACTGTAGAATATCTGCTTTAACTTCGTACTCGAATCGGTGATTAAGTTGTGGATCAAAGATTCGGTATCCTGTCGTTGTGCTTCGCCGTACTTCATACGTGCGCTCATCGAGTGCTGAAATAAAGGTAACCGCAACTTCGCAGCTATTAGCTCCAGAGCGAATCATCTCCGTTTTAGAGTAAGGATTATAATCAAACAAAACCCAAGCGATGGCCTCTAAAACGCTCGTTTTACCAGCCCCATTTTCACCGTAGATGGCATTAATCCCAGGCTCAAACGGGAAGAAAGCATCTGCATGAGATTTGAAGTTCTTAAGGGAAACAGACAGAATTCTCATGCCTCTCCTTCCCCAGTAGAACGCTCTAAATAAGCTTGATCTAGACGGCGGTACATCTCCACATCATCTCGATCATCAAGTACCATCTCTTTCAACTCCAGCAAGACCTTGGCCAGCTCTTCACTCCGCTTCCGGTAATGGGCATGGCCAGCCAGAAGATCTGTGTAGACCTGTTCCTCAATGGCTAAGCGTTGATCTTGATCTGCTGTATGTGAGACGCTATCGAGCTCCCGAGAGATCGCTTCTAATTTGAGCAACACTAAGAGAGCTCCCGTTAGGTGTTGAATAGAGCTTTGTAACTCTCGTAGGTCGATCTCATATCGTTGAAATCCAATCTCACCTAGGATCCTGACTTCTACTAAAGCGGCCTCCTCTGAATTGATCCTGGACTGTCTCACAAGTTCAAGTATCAGACTGCTTAGCTCCTCAGGGGTTTCCTTCCCTTTCGCTTCATACTTCAGTCGATAGCTAGGACGTTGCCAATAGTCTTTGACTAACGTAGCTTGAATGTGACCTGACTCCAGTTCAACATAAAATCCTCCCCGTTCAAATTCGCACTCGGCCATGCTATTGGCTTCAACAGATCCTGGATTAAAGATCCATCCTTCAAATGAATAGCTCTTATGTATATGTCCCAGTGCCAAGTAATGAACGCCCGCCTGCTGCAAAGGCAGTAGTTCTTGATAGCGGAGGGCTCCACTGTAACGAGCTACCTGTCCTTCCAATCCATGATGAAACATGAGGATTTGTTGACTTGGTCCTGGGGGTAGCATTTGAATGGCCTCGGCTAATTGACCAATTGAACGATGGGCAGCCGATCCGTACCAAGCGGAGCCGATAACCCGAACATCACACTCTAGATCCAGATACCCACCCCGCCTTCGCTCAGGATCCCAGCACTCAAGAATCATGCCCTCAGATGTCGTCGTAGGTTCCAACAAAATAAGGTAGTCATGATCAGCTAAATACCGCAACCAACTCGTATTCACTCCGTAGGGCCGACTATCATGATTTCCCTCAATGGCGATAGCTGGGATCCCAGCCCGATGAAGTAATCCCAACGCTGACTCTGCTTGGTTGAGAACATTGGGCAGGATCGTCCGATATTCAAACAGATCACCTGCGATTAGCACGAAGTCCACATGGCGCTCGACCGCATAGCGTTGAAGCAGGTCTCGGAAGGCTATTACGAAATCCTTTGACCGCTCCCGACTGTCATAGCGATCGAAACCCAAATGGACATCAGCCACATGTAGAAACGTTGCTTTAGTGACCAAACCCAGGATCCTTGCGAATAAATTGTCCTAAGTTTAGCAAAGCCCAGATAGAGGTGCACCGACAGCTGAACCTATTATGCCGCCATCCTAGAGTCTCTAGATATGGATCCGTGAGTGGATGAGGCAATGATGACCTTGAGATTTTTGCATTACCCAGCGAAATAGAAGGTTGCTTAGTATGGCAGCACTAAATGATACCTTTATGTTTGGCAATTAAACCTAGGCATTAGCAATTTTGGGCAATTGAAGAGGGAACCCTCAACTTGAGAGTTCTGCCTAATTATGAACCTTGACGGCTAAAGCATTGATTTATACTGTGATATTTTGATTTTTCCTCCCTAGGCCTTGGCATTCTCTGTTACTGTTGATCTAATCCAAAATTCAGTTCGTAACGCTTTTGGTTTGACCCTATTGGGCTATCCATATTTGACCACTATCTATATTTGACCATAAGTAAAATTGGGTACTATCATGGCTGGCATACTAAAATTGACAATTAGTGAGTCTGCAGATGAATTGAGAGCTCTACTGCTTCAGCAGACCGCTGTTTCTGGCCAGGAACGGATTCAGGCTCTGTATCTAATTAAAACAGGCGAGGTTAAAACTATTACAAGACTGTCTGAGGTGTTAGGTCGCCATACCTCTACAATTTTTAGGTGGTTTCAACGCTATAAGTCGGAAGGGTTAGAAGGCCTGTTAGATACATCTCGCTCTCCAGGTCGACCTCCTTTAATCCCTGGTCCGATTCTGATGTGCCTAAATGAGAAACTTCGCTCCCGTCATCGTTTTCGCTCGTATGAAGAGGTGAGACATTGGCTACACGATCAGTTTAATCTAGATGTTTCTTATAAGGTTGTTCATGAAACAATTCGGTATCGGCTGAAACTCCAGTTACGTCCCCATAAACGTCATGCTAAGACCAATATATAGCCAACACCAATACATCGCCAACAGAAGAAACCCTTTCCCACAGTGCAACTTCACAGCCGACTCAATCCTTAAAGCTAAGGTGCTAAATGCTCAGTTCTAACTGGGTTCCGGCTTTGGAACTGGAGGGGGTGAGGGTGATTGAAGTCGGCTTTCTATCACAGTTCGCCCTTGAGGAGAGTCACTACCGTCTCCTGATTCTAGTGTGACGAGAAATTGATCAGGTTGAGACAGGGTTAGGATGGGGCTTAGAAGCTGTACAGTGCCATCATTGGGTGTGCGGAAGGTTCCAGCACTCTCTGTAATCTGGGGTAACCCAGGATCCGTTCCACTGGCTCCAGAGACCGCCCACAACTGATAGATAGAACCCCTGGGAGTCGAGGGGAAATTCGTTGCGATGAATACGGCCTGTTGATCAGCAGGGGACCAGAGCAACTGAGCCAGCGTATCACTTTGTAGTTTGGGATCCCGTAGCGTCAAGTATAGGGTATTGGGTCGCCTTGTCCACAGCTGGTACAGCTCCTGCAGATCGACTTCCGGTTCTGAGGCGGTGGCGGCGATAGTGGACAGAGATCTCAGCTGTAGAGTGGCCCAGATGGAGTATCCACCAACCCCCAGGATGAGTAACGCCAAAGTTGCTAGAGTGATTTTAGCGGTTACGCCCCAACCTGTACCGTAAGCGGGAGCATTCTCATTTCGAGACCAAGGCCAGCGTTGCAACCGCTTAAGGGCAAAGAAGCTAGTAGTTTCGTAAAGCCAAATGGCCACAGAACGCCTAGTGTCAGGATCAAAAAATTCGGCCTGCCGCCATACGTGTTCAAAGACTTGGCGGGTGACTTCTTCAGTGGTTTGACGATTTCCCAAGATTGCGTAAGCAATATCAAAAACGCGTTGGTAGTAGCGATCTTTGAAGAGAAAATAAGGCCGTCGCTCGCGGGTTTTCATCTGGTCCATCAGCTCGAAGTCAGTCATCTCAGCCATCAATTGCATCCACCTGTGAAGGAGTCCGCTTCCTGTTGTACCATTTACCTCTTCATTTGCCTTTCCATTTGCCTCCCCATCGCTCGTACTTGCCTCGCCACCGCCCATAGAGGAGAGCGCTCAAACCACTCAGTCCACTCAGCCACCGCCCGATTCGCTCAGATTGTGTGCCCTGGTAACTCACCTCAATATCACTATCGCCAGCAGGCACCTCCACTGTTAACCGTCCCCAAGGATCCAGAGCAGAACTTGATTGAGCTTGGTCTTTGGATAGTTCAAGTCTTCCAGACCTTTGAGAGCCTAAGGATCCTGACTCCAAAGGCCTCACACTAACCTTCCAACCTGGCCAAGCATAGGTGCGCAACCCTAGAACGCCACCCGATGAGTGAGTTACGAGCAGGGAGCGCCAACCAGGCCGCCATTGCGTAATTTGACTGTCCCCGTGCCCCTGGATCCATTCCACCTGATCAAACGTTCGAGGTGGTAGATGGGGAGGCCCTAGCGCTGTTCTAGGCGTATATTCTGAAACATCGGTCATAAATGGATCCCCCGACTGAGTTCTCAGTAACGCGAAGTCAACGGGTTGATAGGGACGATCCTGCAAATCTACTTCAGCCGTTAATTGGGCTCGATCTTCAAAGAAAGTATTGAGTTCAGAAGCTTTTTGGGGCCAAAAAACAATATGGGACCAAATACCTTGGATTAAAATCAGACTCACTACCGCCGTAATGCCCAAGTCTAGTCCTCGTAGCCTTAGTCGCCCTTGTGCTTGGCGGGACTGGTCTTGAGCGTGTAATAGGATCCCCCAGATGAATGGCCAGTGGGCTCCTGCCAGTGCTAACCACCGCCATGAAAATTGAATTGACATCAAGGGTGGGATCCAGACATACACCCAACGACTCAGGTCTGTCATCATAACTAATGCCAAACTAGAGCTGATCAAAACCATCCCACTACCTTGAATGGGCTGTAATCTATTGAAGTATACGGCTAGGATCCATGTAGTTAAAGTCAAGATGAAAATAGGAGTCAGTGTCGAATCAAAGTCATGCTCAGTAAAGTGAGGAAGACTCAGATGAGCAGGGTCTTGCCACAAGCCCACTAGCATAAATCGTTCTGTCGGCTGAGCATTGGCTTTAATGAACCCAATATTGACAAGATCTTGATCGAGCAAGGCTGGCAGTAATAGGGCGCTGGCTAACCCTAAACCAATGAATAAGGGGGGATAACTGCGTTGTACCCCCTTCCACAACGAGTGCCACGATGCTCTTAACCCTAGAGCACGAATCCACGGAGTGACCAGCCATCCTCCTGTAAAGAGGAGAATAGTAGGTAAATGAGATAAGCCAACTAGAGCAATACCCAAGGAAGTGAACACCGTTGAGAAGCAAAAGGATCCTAGCTTTGAAGATTGACTCGAAGGCGATTGCATTGATCCAGACTGCGCCACGGCATCAGCCCACAAAATCCAGGGGATCCATGCCATTGCCCACATTTCTCCTAACGCCCCACGAATGTAGATATTAATTAAAAAGTAAGGTGACAGGACAGCCAAGCACGCACAGAGAAGAGCTAGCCATCGCTGTTTCAAGAGAGTTCGAGCATAGCCGTAGGATCCGAGACCCATCACACCAATGGCTAGACTGATAGAACCTATAATGCGATCCACCACCGGCCAATTCAGGAGCGCAAATGGCACAGTCGCTATCATACTAATAGGTGGATAGAATACAAAAGTAGGACTGCCCAAACTGGCGAACGATTGTTCTAGCCAACGGGGCCACCCTTGACCAGACAGCACTTGGTGACCGTACTGAAAGGTCCACAGTACATTTGAGCCTATCGAGTGAACATACGGGTAATTCCCCCACCAGAGAGGGATATAGACAGATCCTGCCACCACTAGCAAGATCCCGCCTTCAATAACAGGGATCCGTGTGTTGACTTGCCATATCTGTAGACCCCACTGTTTCAAAATCAGCCGGAGTTTCTTGAAAGAAGAGGGGAGTACTGTCATAGATATCTCGACCAGTCAAATCCTGATACCTCGATACATCATCAATGGTATCTTACGTCTAACGTATCCAAGATTAGAGTCATGATGATTGCATCTATATCTGTCCTAGAACTCAATCAATCTCTAGCGAACGCTTCTGATCAAGTTGGAAGCCAATCCAAATCTATTCAACTTATTGACGTCCGTGAACCTCAGGAACTGGGACTGGCTAATCTAGCCCATTTAGGTTTTCAGAACTACCCTCTCAGTCAGTATGACCAGTGGTCAGAACGGATCCTGACAGAATTGGACCCCACATACCCCACGTATGTCCTCTGCCACCATGGGATACGCTCAGCCCAAATGACTCAATGGTTACAGCAGCAAGGATTTACCCACGTCACCAATATCACAGGGGGCATCGACGCTTGGTCCTGCGATGTGGATGCTACAGTTCCACGTTACTAATCTAAGTTCTCTGAGATGCCTTAGTCGTGCGAGCAGGATCCTAGTCGTCTAGAATCGCTACAACTCTAGCAGGGCCAGCAGATCCGTTTTTTACCTTTAGGGGGAAAGCTGCAACTTTAAAGCCATGGGATGGTAGCTGGTCTAGGTTTACCAAGTGTTCCAGCTGACAATACTCTTTCTCAATACCCACATAATGAGCCTCCCAAAATAGATCGCGACGCCCTGTTTGTTTCACCTGCTGTGCCTGAACCGGCAAAGGAATATCCCACCCCCACGAATCAATCCCCATCACCTTGATCCCTTGGTCAATTAACCAGTGAGTAGCTTCAGCACTAACCCCTGAGCCATGTGTGTAGTACTTAGGGGATCCAACCCATTGATCATTTCCGGTTTGAATAAGCACAATATCAAAAGGCTTTAAGGTGTAGTGAATTTGATTAAGTGCTCCTTTCAAATCAGCTGAGGTAATGGCCTCTCCATGCTGCTTGTGCCGCATATCCAGAACTACTCCATCCTGGAAACACCACTCAAGCGGGATCTGGTCAACGGTTTTAGCCTCTTTTCCTTCTGAAGATGGCGCATAATGCCAGGGAGCATCCATATGAGTGGTGCCGTGAGTTGAGAGTTTGATTGTTTCATTAGCCCAACCCAATCCATTTCGAAGATATTTAGGTGTAACTTGAAAGAGGACCCAAATGGCTAATCGTCCAAACTTATGGCCCTGGTAAGATACTGAGGTTTGAGCCCACCAAGGAGACCATGAGTGATTATTGTCAAGTACATCACTTAAGTCAATCATTCGCATCTAGACTATCCCCATATCAATCATCAGGTTACACTTTTAGCCAGTCACAAACTCAGGTTCATTTTGCCACATGGACACTAGATCATCACATGATCAGCATTATGGGATGAGTAGGTAGAAAGATAAGCTCGTACAACAGGATCCTGAGGATTGAGTGCAAGACACTCTTGAAAGAGATAGTAAGCCTTTTGCAAGGATCCTTGACTGCCTTCCTCGTATAGAGTGACAGCTTGCTCAACCCATCTTTTTGTTGCATACTTTGCCTGTTTGATACCTGTTGGATCGGGGTTAAATACTTCATAGAAAGTCGTTTTCACAGAGCGCCCCTTAACAATAGTGCACCCTATTTTGCGAACTGCGTAGGACTCTCGATTGTCTAGAGATAAATAAGTGTGATCACTTATAATTAGGGGAACGTTGTACTCGCGAGTGAGTTGTTCAATTCGAAAGGCTAAATTAACAGCATCACTGATTACCGTTGTGTCCATCCGACTTTTGCCACCTACGACTCCAAGTGTTAACATCCCAGTATTCAAGCCAATCCCAATCTCGACACTAGGATCCCTACGAGCCTGTCGAGTTTTATTAAAGTGCTTCAACTCATTCAACATATTGATAGCTGCGTTCAATGCATTGTTAGCAGGACCTTGAAACAAAGCCATAATACCATCTCCAATGTACTTATCAATGAAACCATCATGCTGAGTAATAACTTTTTCCATGACACAAAGGTACTCATTTATGAACTCAAATGTTTCAGATGGGTTCATTGTTTCAGATAGAGTCGTGTAATTGAAGATATCACAAAATAGTATAGTCATTTCGTGCTGAGCCTGGTCTCCCAGCCTAATCTCTACAATATTTTCCTTTGATAGGTAGTCAAGAAACTGACGAGGAACAAACCGACTGTAGGCCTCATTAACTTGATGTAACCTCTCATTTAAGGATGCCTGGTTCTGATATAAGATAGCATTCTTAATGGAGATAGCTGCTTGTGAGGATAAAAAGGTGACGAGTGTGAGTCGATCTTGAGTAAAGGCTCCTGTCATTAAATGATTCTCTAAGTAGACAACTCCAACTAGGTCCGACAGGTTAATCAGAGGAACACACAAAATGGACTGTGGCCGAACAGTATGGTGCTCCGGATCATTATGACTAGAAAAAAAGAAGGGTTCTTGATTAGCATTATCAATGACCCGATATTCCTTCATTCGAATAACATAGTGAATTACAGCTACTTGAAAAGCCTCTAAGGTCTCAACCGATCGACGCTGTAATATTTTAGTTTCACCTGTTTCAGACGAAATTATTGCTTGAATTAAGTAGCTTTCAGGATCTTCTTTGAGGACTAAAATACCAATATTAGCCCCTGTGTTCTTAATTAGACTTTGCATAAGATGGTCTAATAACTTTTCTAGCTGTATTTCATTCGATATAGCCTGAGAAGCATTGAGTACAGCATGAAAATCGAGAGCCTCTCCCAACTTAGGCCTTGATGTTGTTAAGGATCCAATTGGCATGAGCTGAGATCCTGAGATTTGATATGGATCCTGAGTATGGATAAAATAGGATCCATATTCATGTTCAAGAGCTGAAACCTTCGCCTGACATCCCCATCGCTGATAACAGAAGTAGGCATTAGAGATATGATATTGAGCCAGTTTTCTCTGACCCAAGGACTGCACAAATCTTGCAGCTGCCTCGTGAATAAGTGCTTCATCATTGAGATAGCCAGTGTCGCTAGCTAACTGGACAGCTCGCTCATAGTAGTTCAGTGCTGCAATTGTTTTTCCCTGAACTCGAGCCCATTCAGCCTGGACAAAGAAATATTTATGTAAAACATTATCCGGCGCATACTTGGACCACTTCTTCAAGTGTCTCATCAAAGTCCAGATTTGGATCCTCCACTTCAACCCAAGATTTGGTGCTGGCGTGGAGAGTAAGGCAAGGCATAAATAGTAATTCAAGAGGACCAAGGATGCGGTTCCGATAGCACTACTTTGATACTGCTGGGATATCTGGCCAAAGCGAATAGCTTCATCATAATACCCAAATAGATAAGCTTGAATTAGCTTGTTTAGGTGTAGAAAGAAATTATTTGTTCTGTTATTCAACTTCAGAAAACCTTGATCAATTTCAGGAAGGAGCTTCTTGAATTGACTAGAAGGGGTTATGAGTTGTTCAATCGATTGATGCAGTATCTGAAGGAGGTTTAGTGCTGGTAGTCTCTGAATCTGCTCCATCACTGAGCTATACATCTCAACCTCAGAGTACAGAGTAGCCAAGTCTTGTCCAGTATAATAAGCGTAAATATTCCTCATTGTAATTAAATTTGCAGCACTGTCAAAATCGCCAGATTCTAGGCTTTTTCGATAGTACAACAGTAGTGGCTCTAGAGTTTCTTGTAAGGGCCTTACCCAATGGATAACGAAGGTATTAACCATAAACTGGGTTTGAAACTCAATTTTCTGATCTTGAAATTGACCTGTTTGTAATCGGCGCAAAGCTAATTGACCAAATTCATATCCTTCTCTAATATTACCTGTTACTCCACAGCACATCAAACCAAACCCAGCATAGGCCATGGCTGACCCTGGAGCGTTGCCATACCGTACTGAAATCTCAAGATTCTTAAGTGTCAAAAAAGGCATCAGATCAGGTGCAGTAAAATATATTGCAGGCGCCATTGCATAAAATAGCCGGACGGCTACTTGTTTGTTAGGATCCTGCATCTGCTCCAGAGAGTCAAGGTCATTAGGACCACGTCCTAGTAATAGTAGACGGATCCATGCATACTCCAAGAGTAAATTCCCCTTATGGACCTTAGCAGGGAATTTCACACCAAGTTTTCTGAGGATCTCAATGGCAATGTGAATTGCCTCCTGTTGACGATCCTGGCCGATAAGAGATTGAATTAGATTTTCATAGGCAGTAACTTTATCTTGCTCATTATGGCCATGCTCAAACACAATTTGTGCCCAGTGTTCTAGCAGCCTGGGCTCTGTTGACATGAAAGCTGCTTCGATAGCTTCAGAATATAACTCTAGAGTGAGATCATAGCTATATTCCCATGACTTTGAGGATAATAAATGGAGCCCGATTTTAAGAAGAGCCAGCCCGTTACTGTAGGCTGCTTTACGCTTTGCTAACTTACCTGCTCTTAAATTAAGAATCGCTAGATGCTCTCGCTCTGAGGAATTCTGAGCCAGATTAATGGCTTGATTTAAATGCTCAACAATGGAAAAGATGAGGTCATCATCCCGATTCTCAGACAAGTTAGCTAGTAATAGTTTGCCAATTCGATAATGTATAGCTGGCCGGTCTTTTCCAGGAATCCTATCATAGGCAGCTTGTTGAACACGATCATGCGTGAAAGTATATCGAGTGAACATCTCTTTCTTGGGATCCTGGACCTCTACTCCAGTTAGATCAAAGTCAGGTCTAACTAATATATCTTCAACCCCCTTTTGTAAACTGGTGAGAATTGCACTGAAAGACATTTGGCTAAGTTCAGCAAGAATCTTAGTGTCAAAGCGTTTGCCAATGCAAGCTGACAATGTTAGGATATGACTTGTCTCAGGATTTAGCAAAGAAATCTTGTAGGCTAAGAAATCGGCAACATTGTCTGTAATTGTACATTGCTTAATTGCAGGAATGTCCCACTGCCACTTGCCGAGTACTCTATCATAGTAAATTAGTTTATCTGTATATAATGAGTAAATGAGTTGCTCTGCAAAGTAAGGATTTCCTCCTGTTTTCTGGGCTACTAAGTTACTTAATTTTTCACAATCATCTAACTCACAATTAAAGGTGTCACTCAACCAATAGTTAATACTCCTGGCACTCAAAGGCTTCAAGTCGATTCTAATCATAGAGGTTTTGCTAGGAGGTGGCTCTAGATCTAGTTGAGTAAAGTAATTAGGTTCAGATTGGTCTCGATAAGTACATATGATGAAACTTCTTTCTACCACCTGGTTAGTAATATACTGCAGTAAATTGAGTGTTGCAGGGTCTGCCCATTGAATATCATCTAGGCTCATAATGAGACGAGAGCCTGGAGGCGTAATCACTCGCATAAATTGACATACACTCCAGTTGAATCGGTTCTGCCACTCAGATGGTCCCATTAGAGGTAAGGCAGCACACTCTCCTACTACCTTTTTAATATTTGGCAAGAGATCCCCTATTACCTCTATATTTCTACCTAGTGCCTGCTTAAATGACTTCTGCCAAAACAATACGCTATCCTTCGACTCAGATAAAACCTGTTCAATAAATTGATTGAGAGCTTGGACAAGCCCCGAGTAGGGAACAGTTTCCTGATTCTGATCATACTTGCCGTATAAATAGCGAGTTTGAGCGTGAGTAATTCTACTGAATGTGTCTGTTACTAGAGAGGATTTACCGACACCAGAGGCTCCTGAGATTAATGCTAACCCTTGTGTATTCTCTTGAATACTGTTAAGGGTTTGAATCAACTGTTGCTTGACACCATCTCTGCCATACAAAACTTTTGATACTTGTAGCCGTTCTGGTGTGTCAACTGTCCCTAACGGAAAAATCTTGTGGGGACACTTGGTTTGCAGTTGCTCTAGACAGCGCTTTAAGTCGTAGCACAGTCCGTGAGCGCTTTGATAGCGTAGTCCAGGATCCTTTTCAAGCAGCTTCGTTACAACTGATGACAAGGGCCTGGGTATATCTGGCTCGATCTCATGCAATGGTATAGGTCTCCGCGTAAGGTGAGCATGGATAAGATCAATCGGCTCTTGGTTCTCAACCTTAAACGGGGGGTGACCTGCTAGCAGAGTAAAGAAGGTAGCTCCCAAAGCATAGTAATCTGTTCGATAGTCAATTGTTGTCTTCAAGCGCCCTGTTTGTTCCGGAGACATGTAGGCTAATGTTCCCTCAAGCTGGGTTGGCTGTTGGCAAGGGAGTACAGCCTCGATATTTAGTCGGCTAGCAACATCAAAGTCAATAAACTTGATCTGGTGAGTCTGTGGATTGAAGACTATATTACTAGGATTTATATCCTTATGAATAACTTGATGGGCATGGATCCTACCTAATCCTTCAACAACTTGAATGGCTATTCGTAGAAAGTCGATCAAAGACTCCGTTCTGTTTTGACGGGATAAGTTTAAGGTATTTAACGATGAACCACCAAAATCTTCAACAACTATCATCCAAGATGTGTTAACTTCAACCAAATCCCATGCCTTGACCACACAGTCTAATGTCTCCAAAGAGCGTAGGATCCCATACTCTTTCTCATACCGTTTCAGACAAGACCGATTCGGATAGACCTCATGTGGTCGCTTTAGGATAACTGGCTGTTGATCAGCGATTCGACGTGCACGACAAACCATGGATCGAGAGCTTTCATTCAGCACCTCCACGATTTGATAATCACTGATATCGAACATCAGTCTCAACTCTCCATAGTTCAAAGTCAAGTCCTAGACTTTATGGCAGGTAATCTTCTATTGTTAGCGAATCTCAGTTACTTTTCACAGCATACCCGGATAATTTCAACATACTGCTATTCTCGACCTGCTATTCGTTACCTGCACCGCCATTCTATGAAGGCTATTAATCACTAGCTTTTAAGCCTTGCTCACTAACGACTCTTGTTCACTAACGACTTTAATGCATATGACTTATCTACGGACAATTCATCTGTCTATGATCTTAACCAATTACCTTAATCCAAGAGAACTTGATTTAGCTGTCAGTAGAACTTCGTAGCCTTTACCACTTTCTCAAGATACCTGCCGTAATCTGCGTACTTCTCCTCATCCTGACTAACTGTCTTCTGTTAGGCTGAGAACCTTCAAGAGGGAATTAGGGCCGTAGTCCGCCAGAGAATTAGAGATTGACCCTACAGTGACAAAATGACTCTACAGTGACAAAATGGCCCTGCAGTCAAAATGACTCTGTAGCAACAGGAAGAGTTAAGCCCGAAAGGCTCAGCCGGTTAACTCAGAAAGCACTGTGCCGACTGACATCAGACCTCCTGGATTAGTTCTCAGGATAAGCATGAGCAGACTTAAGCTAGTTAAGATGGACTGCACGCTGTTTTGTCTGCCTTTTTTAATTCTTGCCTAGTCAGCCTAGACCGTGAGGAAGTGCCACTTTAGGGATCCGGTATTAGTCTTCTGCCGTTTATGGTGGATCGAGCTTTTGTGACTGAGTTGTGGTTATGGTCGAAATCGTCTCAACAGATGCCGGCTCCATTGGATTTTGGTATGGTCATGGGTGGGTTTAGCTAGCTCTCCACCTCCAATGTGGTTTACAGAGCCGTCTCTGCCCTGCTCCTCAATTGAGTTGGTGGTTATCTAAGCTAACTAGGATCCATTTGCTCGTGTATTGTCCCGTATGCCTTGAGGGTGTCCGTGTGAAGTTGACAGTCCCCTTTCTCTCATCACCGTTTCCAAAACTATCTGATGCTATGTCTTCTCAGGATTTGCTTAACTCCCAGACACAAGCTCGTGATTCTCAACGGATACCTGCATGGATTAAGTTAATTAGCTTTGGCTGCTGGATATGGCTTGCTCTGACCTTCCCGGCCCTGGCTAAAGTGTTACTCCGAGTCAGTATTGCTGAGCAGGTACCCTCAATCACAGTCGGGAGCTCTACTCCTGCCAGGATCCTGGACCGACAAGGTAATCCTCTGGCTGATATTCAGGGAATGGCTCCTATTGAGGCTGCTCACTCAGGCCAAGCAGTTCAGCTGGGCACTGCTATTGACTCGCGCCTATATCTCCAACCCTTAACCCCTGATGGTCTGGTCTTTATCGCTGATAGTTGGTACCGGGGACTAGTCGAGCTGATCCCTAGCCAAGGCGGACTAGTCGCTGTGAATCAGGTTGGGCTTGATGACTACGTCTCTAGTGTTATCGGTAGTGAAATGGGTCATCGCTTTCCTCCGGAGGCCCTCAAAGCTCAAGCTGTAGCCTCTCGGACCTATGCCCTCTACCATCGCAACCAACGACTTGATGAGTACTTTGATGTTGGGAACGATCAGCAATGGCAAGTTTACAAAGGCGTTGCGGCTGAATCGAATCTAACTCAGGCAGCAGCGCGTGACACTGCAGACCAAGTGTTAACTCACCAGAATCAAATCATCAACGCGGTCTTTCATTCATCCTCAGGTGGACATACTGAAGACGTCGCTAATGTTTGGGTAGAGCCCCTGCCTTATCTCAAAGGTGTGCCCGACTATGACTCCAACGCCCCTGTTTTTAGCTGGACAAAGCGGCTAACGACTAATGAGCTAAGTCGGTCAATCGGAGGAGTTGGATCCGTCACCCGAGTGGATGTGGTGGAAAGAACGCCGTACGGACGTGCAAAAACTGTCCAGGTTGTTGGAACTGAAGGCTCTAAGTCGCTCTCCGCTAGCCAGTTCCGGCAAGCACTACGACTCCGCAGCACGATGTTCAGTATTAGTGCAGCAGGTCTTGACAGCACAACCACAGCTAGCCTAGTTCCTATCACCGGCACCCCTAGTCAATTTGTGGTTAACGGACGTGGCTTTGGCCATGGTATTGGCATGAGTCAATGGGGAGCCTCTAGCCTGGCATCAGAAGGGTGGAGCTATCAGCAGATTTTGTTTCACTACTACCAAGGCACTGGATTAGCTACCCTGCAAACCCAGTAGGCTGATTTACACTCATAAGGATCCTGATGCACTGCAGCAGGCTGAAGCTCTTGGAATGTTATTAGGGGCTGACGTTACTCCGGGTAGGTAACGAGCCACCTGAATGTACCTAGGATCCGATCGCTTCTGAATCCCTCCCTCAGGCATTTCAGTGCGATATTATACGTGCTTACAGGAGCTGTTTAGTAATTTGCTCCAGGTGACTTAACCTAGCAAAGCATAGACTGTATGCCAGGCTCTATGGATTATGGATTGAAATGAGAGAAGGTACTCAGATGCTCTATTGCAGTTCTTTGATACCTACTCTTAAATCTGTTGAGTCTTGTGTCTGATAAACTCTAGTGCTCGGTTCTCAGGGATCCAATATCGACCCTGAACCTGGTAAGCAAACAACGTTGGTGGTTTCTGACGTTCGGGACGACCACGACATTCTTGCAAAATCCGAACATGGCTGAGCTGGGTTAACTTAGCGAGCTCTACTGGACTGTAGTATCCTGGCAATTCATGGTCATCTGGGGCTTTGGGGATTGGCTCTGGAACTGCTACTCCTGAATTGATAAACTGCTCGGCTAATCTATTAGGGGTCCAGTAACGCCCTTGAGCCCGCCAGGCAAATAGCTCAATCGTACGGTTTCGGCCCCGTCCTGTGATGGCATTGAGGACATTAAAGGTTGTTTCTTCTCCCAGAGCACTCGCAATTTCGAGTGGGCTCCAGTAATCGGGCAAGAGTTTTCCCATAAGTTTCAACATGACGGGTCTCGTGTAGGCCGAATACTCATATTAGTCTTGAAAAGAATTGGAATCTCTAGCAAAGTCTGGCAGCACGGCTCCTATGCCATAGGGGTGGCAGTCCACTACAAAGTGGATAGAAACTAGTTCCAGTGCAGCTATCACTACTGTAAACACCCAGTTATCTTAATCAGACTCCCAGACATAGTTTACATCAACACACTGATCTCAGGTCAAAATTAGCTATTTTTCTGGATGCATATTACACATGTACTTGGTATTGCTTGCGAGAATTTTAATCCGAATGCAAGAAATCATGAGCTCAATGAATTAAATGTATTATATTATGCCTAGTATTTTGCTGTATATCGTTGTTATCTTACTATCCATAGACTAGAGAGGCTCGGAATGATCAAGTGCTAACCAGGCAATTTAGCTTGCCAAGTAGCCACTATCGAGTGCACATATGAGATTTTGGCGGCTCTTCGCAAAGAAGGACAGATAGCGTTATGGGTATTCGCCCCAGGGCTAAAAGTTTGACTCATATCCAGATTTACAAGGCATCCAATCAATGGTGTCAGCAACTTGACTTCCTTTATTGTCGGTATCTAGTGACGCCGAGTTGTCATACATCGAGTTGCCATACACTAGGATCCTTATGATCGAGGGCCAGCGTAAGGCTAGGCTTGAGGACCCAAATTCTCAGCGTGGGAAACGCTTTAGATGATGATAGTTAGCATTACTGAGATGCTCAAGTAGTCTGTGGCTCAGAATTGATCTGTTAGAATCTGACCGTTGACTGACTTGTTACCCTATAGCAGAGACGGCTTAACCAGCCCACCTATGTCTGTTCGATTTGGGTCAGTGTCTGACAACAGACTTTTAGTTCAATCGTTGTCTTAGGGAGTTGCTATGGGACTGCTAAACTTTATTAGCGGCCAGTTTATCGAGGTTATCGAGTGGCTAGATAACACGAACGATACCCTTGTCTACCGATTTGATCGAGCATCGAACAATGAAATCAAACAGGGTGCAAAGTTAATTGTTCGGCCTGGCCAAGTGGCTGTCTTTGTCAATGAAGGGCATCTAGCAGATATATTCGAAACAGGTACCTTCGAACTCTACACTCGCAACCTGCCAATTTTAAGTAAACTCAAGGCATGGCCCTACGGCTTTAACTCTCCCTTCAAAGCAGAAGTTTATTTTTTCAGTCTTCGTAATTTTACTAACCTTAAGTGGGGCACTGCTAATCCTATTACCTTGCGAGATCCTGAGTTTGGTCCTGTTCGAGTACGGGCTTTCGGAACCTATGCGATGCAGATTATGGATCCTAAGCGCATGTTGGAACAGCTGGTCAGCACTGATGGACTGTTCCAAGTAGACGAGATTAGTTATCAAGTTCGCAACATGATTGTGTCTGCCTTTGCAACTTGGCTGGGCCGAGGAGGAATCCCGGTACTGGATCTTGCGGCTCGTTACCATGAGCTCGGTGACACAGTTCGGCAAGCTATTCAACCTAGTTTAGACGACTATGGTCTCCGCCTGACTCAACTTCTGATTGAAAATATCTCGTTGCCACCTGAAGTTGAAAAAGTGCTGGACAAACGGACTTCCATGGGAATCCTGGGAAATATGCAGGAGTACACCCAGTTTCAAGCGGCCAATGCTATCGAAACGGCAGCAAGCCAGCCTGGAGGTGGTAACCAAGCGATGAACTTTGGAGTTGGCATGGCTATGGGACAGCAATTGGTCAATTCATTTCAGCCCCCGGCTTCTCCGGGCACCCCCCCCCCTCCTCCTGTGGGATCTGTTCCTCCTCCTCCTGCTCCACAAGCTATCCCGGAATGGCATTTTTCAAAGGGGGGGCAGACGCTTGGGCCGATGACGATTCCCCAAATGATTCAACAGGGTTTAACCGCCGATACGTTTGTCTGGAAAAGTGGTATGGCAAATTGGGCCCCAGCAACTACTATTCCAGAGGTGGCTAGTCAATTACCCACCATTGAGTGGTACGTGAGCCAAAATGGTCAGCGGCTAGGCCCGATGCAAACTAGCCAGCTTCGCCAGCAAGGATTAACACCGGACACCCACATCTGGAGAGATGGGTTCTCAGAGTGGAAAAGAGCAGCTGATGTTCCAGAATTAGCATCATTACTGCAAACAGGTTCCATGCCGCCACCCCCGCCAGCCGCCTAGCCTATTTGCATCTAACCAATTTTTCACTAATCGATGACCCTGGAGTCCCTCATGGTTAGTACAACAACACAGTCTGGAACTTGTCCTCAATGTGGCTCTAAAGGAGTCAAATTTGAACCTTCTGCCCATCAACTTCAATGTGACTACTGTGGTTGGACTGAGGCTATCCCAGAGAATCCAGATACTGTCCAAGAGCTTAGCTTTGACCACTACCTCACCCTCAGTCCAGGATCCTTAACTCAGTTAGCGTCTGAAACGTTGTCGGTGACTTGTCCTAGCTGTGGTGCAACAACTGACTTCGTGCCCCCTCAAGTCGCTGGAGATTGCCCATTTTGTGGCACACATCTAGTGAGTCGGCCAACGGAAGCTAAGGTGACCTTACAACCAAACGGTATTCTGCCGTTCCATCTGGATCGGAAAACAGTCCAGACAAATATCCGTGAGTGGTTAGGTCAGCACTGGTTTGCTCCCAACGATTTGAAAAAAATGGCCCAAGCTGCTGGAATCCAGGGGGTCTATCTACCTTTCTGGACCTATGATGCATTCACTACAAGCCGCTACATAGGTGAGCGAGGAGAGTACTACTATGAGACGGAAACCTACTATGAAACTAATGAAGACGGAGAACGTGAAGAGAAAACTCGTGAGGTAAGGAAGACACGCTGGTATCCGGCCTCAGGCAGGGTCGAACGTTTTTTTGATGATGTCATCATTCCCGCTAGTCATTCAATCCCCATGCGCCGTTTGAAAAGTCTAGAACCTTGGGAGCATCATACCTACCTTAAGCCCTACGAAGAATCCTATCTCACTGGCTATAAAGTTGAGCGATATCAAATTGACCTAAAAGAGGGTTTTGAGCTGGCAAAACAAGATATGGCTCGTCTCATTGAAGGAGATGTCCGGCGGGATATTGGTGGTGACACCCAGCGTGTCCACAGTGTCTCCACCCACTACACGGCAATCACCTTCAAGCACTTATTATTCCCAGTCTGGATTTTCAGCTATCGCTACCGGAGCAAACCATATCAAGTTGTCGTCAATGCTAAGACAGGGGAGATTCTCGGTGACCGTCCCATGAGTATCTTTAAGATTACCCTGGCCAGTGTTTCCGGGATCCTGGTAGCAGCGGGAATCGCCTACGGTGTGTATCTCAACCAGACTCAGCCGACACTTCCTGTTAACCAGCCTGCCCCTGTTGAAGTTGAACCCTTGCAGTGAACTGTGTTTCGAGGAGCTAGGTTGCCTTGCGTCTGGACGTTGATACCTCAGGATCCGGTGGTCGTAAGACTTCAAACGATGGACACAAATCAGACAGAAAACACACTGCGCACTTTGGCTTGCGAGCATCACAGACGGCCCGACCATGATCAATTAATCGGATCGACCAGTTCTCCCAATCAGGCTGAGGTAGTAACTGCATCAAATCCTTTTCAATCCGAACTGGATCCGTCTGCTCAGTCAGACCGAGCCGTTTACTCAAACGTTTCACGTGGGTATCCACAGTCACACCAGCATTAATGCCGAATGCATGGGCAAGTACTACATTTGCTGTCTTACGGGCGACACCAGGTAGTGTTAGTAACTCAGGCATCGTTTGGGGAACCGTCCCTCCAAAGTCACGGATGATTTTTTGGCAGGCTCCCTGAATATGCTTCGCCTTGTTGCGGAAAAAGCCTGTTGAATGGATTAACTCCTCAATATCAGATCTTTCCGCTTGAGCAAATGCCTTAGCATCAGGGAATCGTGCAAATAGAGCTGGTGTGACTAAGTTAACTCTCTCATCCGTGCACTGTGCCGACAGAATTGTGGAGACTAGAAGCTGGAGTGGTGTTTGGTAGTTTAAGGCACATGTTGCGTTAGGATAATGTTGCTTCAATCGTAACAATATCTCCAAAGCACGCTGCTTGAGGCTACGCTTGGTTACCACTGGTCTACCCTACACCTGTCACGATAGCCAGAGTATCTTTCAGAATCAGCACAACGCCTAACCCTAACAGCAGAACGAGGCCTGTCTGCATCACCCGTTCTTCAATTTGATTAGGCAGTTTTCTACCCCGAACTGCTTCTAGCAGCAAGAACAGAATGTGGCCGCCATCAAGGGCTGGCAACGGTAACAAATTTAAAATCGCTAAATTGATACTGATTAATGCCGTAAAGTTGAAAAGACTGACACTGCTACTCTCTGCTAACTCTGCTCCAATTTTGACAATCCCCACAGGGCCTGAAACCTGGTTGGCTGTCGACTCAAAATTCTGGACAAGCTGCTTTAGGCTCTCCACATTTAATCTAAAGATGCGTTGATACTCTGAGGCTGCTGAGGACAAAATATCACCAATGCCTCTGGCCGGTCGATAATTATCACGCTGATTTGGAGCAAGAGTAATACCAATGGCTGGAGTTCCATCCTCTTCGCGGGGTCTAGGTATCACTGTCAGGTCTAGAACCTGTTCTTTACCCAGGCGCTCCACCTCCAAATGAATTGGCTTACCTTCACTGGCCTGGATGACCGATTGAAATGCTTCAATGGCTGATTCTGCCTCAGCTAATGAAGTTACCCCTTGAAATGACCGTGATCCAGCTTCAATGACAATATCACCTGGCCGTAACCCTGCTTCCTGGGCTGGGCTTGACGGTAGAACCTGCGGTACAAAGATACCTGATTCAAAGGATCCTGCTCCAGGTATCCCTACTGTGCCACACATCATTACCAACACAAGGTAAGCAAAGATCAAGTTAGCCAAAACCCCAGCTGCCATGACCACTAAGCGATCAAGAACAGGTCGATTTCGCAACAGGTCCGGATCATCGGGAGGATAAGGGCACTCTTCTTCATCGTCTGGAAAACCAACAAATCCACCTAGAGGCAATGCCCGCACCGCATATTCTGTCTCGGATCCTTGCAATTTCCAAAGTGCGGGGCCAAATCCGAGTGAAAACCGGTTGACATGAATGTCTTGCCACTTGGCTGCTAAAAAGTGACCTGTTTCATGAACCACAATCAGAAGCGCGAGAATACCAATGGAAGCAAGTACAAACATGGGCCAGACACAATGTGTAGGTGAACAGAAAACAACCGTAACAACAAGAAAACGTCAGGAATACAGCAACAAGCTTACAGTAAAAGCCTAAACTAGCGTTGCAACAACTCTGTCTGTAAGGGCGGACAGAGCTACCTTCAATTTAGACGACGCTGCTCCCAGAGCTAGATTAGCTAGCAGAAGAGATCTCAGACCACCTGCTCAACTTCAAGTAAATCAGGGATTTCTTCCCGTAACTTACGCTCGATACCCATTCGCAATGTCATTGTCGAGCTTGGGCAGGATCCACAAGCACCCTGCAGTCTCAACTTAGCAACAGGGCCATCAATCTCAACCAGCTCCACATTGCCACCGTCAGCCATCAAGTAGGGACGTAATGTGTCCAAAACCTTCTCGACATTTTCAGTTGTCAATTCCATTGATGTCTCCCAGTCTAACAACGACTATAGTCACAACTTACTCTGCAACTTGTACCGTTTCTTCAGTGTAGACCAGCTTTGCTGTCACGACAGATCCGACACCGACACCCACCCTATTGGATGAGACCTCTGGAAGGAACGATACATCAGTTCAGGTTAGAAATTAGGTTGATGGCGAATAAGACTCAAAAACTCTTCGCGTGTCTTGGGATCTTCATGGAATATGCCCATCATCGAACTCGTTACCGTCCAGGATCCTGGCTTTTGGATCCCTCGCATGACCATGCACATGTGAGTGGCTTCCATGACGACAGCGACTCCCTGCGGATCCAAAACCGTCATCACGGCTTCCGCCACCTGTCGCGTGAGACGCTCCTGCACCTGTAATCGGCGCGAATACATCTCCACAATGCGAGCAATTTTACTAAGCCCGACTACTTTCTGATTGGGGATATAAGCAACATGAGCCCTGCCCATAAATGGCAGCATATGGTGCTCACACATACTGAAAAACGTGATGTCTCGCAATAGGACCATCTCATTGTGATTTTCATGAAAAATAGCCCCATTAATCAGCTCCTCTAAAGACTGACTGTAGCCACTAGTTAAGAACTGCAGTGAATCGACAACTCGCTTCGGTGTCTTTAACAATCCCTCACGTTCAGGATCTTCTCCTACCCCTCGTAACAAGGCCTCAACAGCAGCCACCATATCTGGATCCGGCCCTGTCGGAGTGCCAGCCTGGTTAGACTCCTCCTGCACATTTGCCAGGGCCCGTTGGCTGAAGCCATTTTTGTCTCCATTGGGATTCTCTAAAGAGACGTTGGGGCTGCCTTGGGTAATGGTCATGGTCTGATGGTTCCTCAAATCTCATGAGCTAAATTTACGGTGCTCAGGATCCTGAGCGGCTAGAGGCCTAGAGCGTCGACTCAACTGCAGTCCACTCGACTAGAGTAGGTATCAGCTCATCAAGCAAGGGAGTTTTCCTCTGCTCGGCCATTGGTTCACGACTCCGACTCACTGGGCTTAAACAGTGTCAACATCCCACACTAACGCGAGGACAGTACTGAAACCCATATGCTCAGAGCATGCTTACTGCAGGTGCACAAATCACTTGTACTGGTGCTACCCCACAAAATCCGTTGTTCGAACCTTCGACTCATCACCGATGTCCTGGTTCGAGTGTCACCATTGTCACAATGACGAACCCTGCTCCGACGGCCCCAATCCGAATCAAGTCCTGTCATCAGTCGTCTGTAGGCCCACAATGCAAACGGGCTAGTAAGTTGAAATCTGAGACTCAAGAGTGTAACTACCCTCTAACCTATGCTGTATCCACAATGCTTAGTCAAATACCTGGGGATCCACTCATCGAAATAACCTATTCAACGTTCTGGCTATGAGCTCACCCAGCGATGAATTCGAATGGAGGAAAGCTCTAGGGACCAAGTGGCTATGCTACTTTAGGCATGCGAAAGTCACTGTTGAGCAACAGGGTCTGCCAATGAGCCAGCCCGCTGAATGATCTTGAGCCTTTCATTCGCCTTAGCCAGTTTAACACCGGACACCCGAGTGTGGCTTTATTCTCTGACTGCCATTGCTTGGTCTACCTTCAGTTTAGAACTACCTGGATCTATGCAAGGAGACTCGCTAAACTACGTGAGGATATTGGTCCAAGCTCATGAGCTTACAGTTAAATAGGGCTGCAGTTAGGTGGTCTACCAGCGGAGTGGGCAGCTAGCTAATCATTGGGTTAATGAATCTGGGTTAGTGAATCTGCTGACCTTGAGCATAACCTCTGGCTTCGGTGTGGATCCTGTTAGGGCCCGAGTAAGTGAGTCCTTCTGCAGTCTGTCGCTAGGGCTATCAGATTAGTGCATATGGTGTATAGGTTACTCATGTCGACCAGAGTTGGCTAACAGAATGAACTAACAGGCTAGATAGACAGATTGGACACAGCGGTCAAGGTGATACAGGAGACTACTATGGGTGCTAAGCGAGGCGTAGTTTACGGCATTTTCGGGCAGAAAGCGGGCAGTGTAATTGTGGGCACCTGGAATTGGCTTTGGGGAATGCCTGTTGATCAAGGTGGTGCAGCAGCAGTGAGTGTGGCGGAAGAGTCTCTGCGCACGATGGAGCTGTCCGTCCGTAAGTTTACTGAGGCTGTGGCAACACAGGTTGCGGCCTATCAGCGTGCTGAGCAAAAGTACTTATTGAAAGTCAAGGAATATCAGCAGTTACAACAAAAGGCGAAGCTGGCGGCACAGCAGGGCAATACGGAGGCGGCTCGTCTAGCTATGTCACGGGCTATCGAGATCGAGAAGATTTTGGTTCCACTGAAGGAAAATGTCGAGCAAGCTGAATACTATGTCACCCAAGCGAAGCAGCGACTCGCTCGTGAAAAGGAAGCCTTGGCCGCACGCCGTAGTGAACTCAATAATATGAAAGATATTCAAGAGGTGAACCAAGCCCTTGAGCAGATGACGCGAGTCAACAACAGCTACAACATCGATTCAGCGAAATCCCAATTTGAATCGGCTAAAGGCGCAGTTGAGCGACGGCAATTCAAAGTTCAGGCTATGAGTGAACTCTCTGAGGATCCGAATGCTCAACTTGAAGCGGATCTGGACAATATGATGGTGCAAGATGAGGTGTCTAAACGTCTGTCCCAGTTAATGGGGGAGACCAATGACCCCATGGCTCTGCCTGGATCTGATCCACTAGAGATGCCACTTTCGGAGCTGAAAGAACAGGAGCGGATAACTGAACACGGATCCTAAACGATAGGAAGACTGAGACCAGTCGTAGAGCCTAGGTGATAATGGCGTCTTAACCGAAAGGCAATGGTCTTGGTCGGAGTTCAGGGTAGGATGGGCTCGGTCACTTCTTCGGCTGATATCTTCTCGACATGTGACGTCTTCATGATACGTATGGGTGCTGAATCCTGTTATGACATCTTCATCGAGTCCATCAATTTCAACTCTCCCTGCTGATCAGGATGCTGGGCACCTCACTCGTTTGCTTAAGGATGGAAAGTTACCTCCTCTAGTGACTGCATCCCTTCCCGAGTCTTTGAGGGCAAAAAACCATGAAGAGTTTGGCAATCCTGACTACTTCTTTAACCGTGAGTTGAGTTGGATTCAGTTCAATGGCCGAGTCTTACGGGAAGCAATGGATGAGCGAACGCCTCTACTGGAGCGCCTAAAGTTTTTAGGTATCTTTTCCAGTAATCTGGATGAGTTTTTTATGGTGCGCGTAGCGGTACTAAAACGCCAGAAGGAAACCGGCACCAGCATGGTTACACCTGATGGCCTCACCTCTCAACAACAGCTCCAGGCTATTTACGATCACCTGCATCCTATCGTACAAGTTCAGCATGATTATTTTGAGTTGGAATTAAGAGTTGCGTTAGCTGAGGAAGGGATCCGACTACTTGACTACAACGCCCTCACTGAGGAGCAAATGGTCTTCTTGAAAGACTACTTCAAATCTCAGATTTTTCCAGTATTAACTCCATTGGCTGTTGATCCGGGGCATCCTTTCCCCTATATCTCGAATCTGAGCCTGAATTTGTGGGTCGTCATTGAGGATCCGGATACCCATCAAGAGCGCTTCGCCAGGGTGAAAGTGCCTAACGTTCTACCTCGATTTATTCGGTTAGGCGATGAGGAGCATTTTGTCCCTTTAGAAGAAGTGATTGCTCACAATCTTGAGTCTCTGTTTGTGGGGATGGCTATTAAAGAGTATTATCCCTTCCGAATTACTCGAGATGCTGACATTGAATTGCAAGAAGACGAAGCAGATGACTTGCTCTCTGCGATTCAGGAAGAGTTGCGTAAGCGCCGGTTTGGCTCAGTGGTACGAATGGAGCTAGCGAGCAACACCCCGGATCGAATTCGAGAGCGGTTAGAAAGTGAACTAGAAATACAGCCCGAACATGTCTATATGATTCCAGGGCTTTTGAATTTGAAGGATCTAATGGGTCTACTCAAAATTGATCGGCCGGCTCTCAAGGATCCCCGTTGGACATTTGCTACCCATGCTCGCCTCCAGACATCCTTATCCAGCGATGACCAACCCTCTATTTTTAATGAGATTCAAGCTGGTGATATCTTGCTACACCACCCTTATGAATCTTTTTCCACCAGTGTATTGCGCTTCTTGGAGGAGGCTGCAATGGATCCTGATGTGCTGACCATTAAGCTGACTCTGTATCGGACGTCAGGGGATTCTCCCGTTGTTCAATCACTGATTCGTGCTGCTGAGAATGGTAAGCAGGTCGCGGTTCTAGTGGAACTGAAAGCTCGATTTGATGAAGAAAACAATATTTTGTGGGCAAAGCGATTAGAGAAGGCTGGGGTTCACGTGGCATACGGTCTACCGCGACTAAAAATTCACACTAAGCTAGCTCTAGTGGTGCGAAAGGAAGCTCACCAAGTTAGACGTTATGTTCATATTGGTACAGGTAACTATAATCCCAAAACAGCAGAGCTCTACACCGACCTAGGCTTATTGACCTGTGATGAACAGCTAGGGTCGGATGTCACAGATCTCTTTAACTTTTTGACAGGGATTTCACGCCAACGTGACTTTAAGCACCTACTGGTGGCCCCAGCAACTTTGCGATCTCGAACTGAGGCAATGATCTTGCGAGAAATTGAGCATCAAAATCAGGGGCTAGGAGGACGAATTATCGCCAAGGTCAATTCCCTGGTGGATCCCAAAATGATTGCAATTCTTTTGAAAGCGAGTCAATCAGGGGTCTCCATTGACCTAATTGTGAGAGGGATTTGTTGCTTGAAACCAGGGATCCCTGGAGTGAGCGACAACATTCGAGTGATTAGCATTGTTGGGCGCTTGTTGGAGCATTCCCGCATTTTTTACTTCCACAATGGCGGAGATGAGGAAATTTACGTCGGCAGTGCTGACTGGATGCGTCGTAATCTGGACCGACGCGTGGAAGCAGTAACTCCTATTCAGGATCCAAACTTGATGAAGGAGATTCAAACGATTCTAGACATTATGCTGACGGATAATCGGCAGGCCTGGGAGCTGCAGATGGACGGATCCTATGTGCAGCGATGCCCTCAAAATAATGAACCTGTCCACAATTCCCAACAGAAGTTGATGGAAAGGGCTGAACAGGCGGTAAACAGCTATTGAACTGAGTTTATCTAAACTATGTTTGGATTACACCTATAAGTCTCAACAGCTACACAGAGTGGAGAGAGGGAAAACCTCAGGCTATCGAGCGGAGGTGAGATCTTCTTGGGCAACCTGAGAAATCTTTTCAGTCGCTTCATAGGAGGCTTTGAGCGTTTCAATTTGTTGCTCACGGCCACGGACTTGAACTAGCTGCAGGATCAAGTTGTCGATGGAAATAGCACCAGGGCCATTGATAGTGAAAAACAAGAATGTAGCGGCATACAGACCCGATAACTCAAGGTAGGGGATGCTGAAGCCAGCAACTAAAATGTGGTGGTACATGGCCACCGTCATCGTTCCGAACAGAGCGAAAGCAGCAGGACGACCGAGAAAACCTAAAGCCAATAGAGGAGCACCGATCAGCTCAGTGTAGGCAGCAAGATAGGAGAAAAAGAGGGGAAAGGGCAAGCCGATGACTTCTACATAAGCTTCTGCAAAGCCTTCAATATCAGCCAGCTTGTCTAAGCCGTTGTGGATCATCAAGATCCCAGCAACCACACGAAGGGTAGTCCAGCCTAACTGAGTAGCCGCTTGAGGGAAGTTCTGAGTCCCCAGGAGTGCTGTGAGAAGTGATGCTAAACGTTGTGCAAGTGCCATGTGCGAAGTTCCAGTAGTGCAAAAAAGTGTTGCTAAAAATCTTAACAGTCTCGCAATAATTCTACAACCTCTGTCATGTCAGCCTCTGTAACACTGCTGGTGTCCTCCGCTTAGGCTTTGGCAGATTTGGGCCAGTCAGATGCTTTCGTACAGGGCTGATATCTACGCCATTCCGTTGTCGTTACTAGGTTTTATGCCCACAGCTGTGAAGATGGCTGGACTAGGATCCTAACGTTTAGACCGGTGGAGACTAAAGTGAGAGTATTTTTATCTACTTTGAGTTTTGTGATGGTTCTCTCAGTTAGTGGGGGCTTTCTGAGTCAGAAGCCTGTTTGGGCTAGAGAACTCGATCATCGATTTCGGCAAGACACTGAGGATCTGAGCCAGGGTGATGCCGTTGTCAGGCGTGAGGCAAATCAGTATGAAGGGCAGATTCTCATTCCGGCCCAGGTCGATGCCGTGTGGTCCGTCCTAACGGATTACGATAATTTTTCCGCCTTTATGCCAGGGGTAGTTGAAAATCGCGTTGAACGTCAGCCCGCCAGCATCGTGATGGAGACAAAAAGTGTGACATCGGTTCTCCTTGCACGAATTAATAGCACTGTAGCGATGCGTTTGAGCGAGGATCCTCAGTCCCGGATTGCCTTCGATCTAATTAGTAGCGATAGTTTAGAGTCCTTGTCAGGATCCTGGCAGTTGGAGGTGATGCAGGACCTTGAAGAGCAAGTCTTACTTACCTATCAAGCTGAAGCTGTCACAGAATCGGTCCCTAAGGGCCTCTTTGCCGGTGTCTTCACCCGACAGATCCGACTTAACTTGATGGCCATTCGAGATGAGGTGCTCCGGCGACAAGGATCCTGAGCTTCTTTCTGGTTAAGATTTGATGCTGATTGAGATCTAATCTCAAGCCCTGACTGACTTTAATTGTTTGGATAACTTACAGGGCTATAAGTTGTCTGATAGGTTGTGCCTACTTTAGAGAATGAGTTATCCTAGTCAAAGTCAAAAATTTACACTGGATGACTTTGCCGAGTACCCTATGGCTAAGAAAAGCATGATCGCCCGCGAGCGCAAGCGGGAAAAGTTAGTCGAAAAATACCGTGCTCGCCGTGACGCTATTAAGGCGGAGATGGCGGATCCTGAGACCGATCCAGCAACTCGCATGGAATTGCACGCTGAGTTACAGCAATTGCCTCGTAACAGTTCTCCTACTCGTTTACAGCGGCGGTGCTGGGTTACAGGTCGGCCTCATGCTGTTTACAGAGATTTCGGCTTGTCCCGGAATTGCCTGCGAGAGATGGCTCATGAGGGGCTGCTTCCCGGTGTAGTTAAATCCAGTTGGTAACTGCTGAGCTCAACCTGTGACCAACCTTAACGACTTTCAGATTTTTGATGGGGATTTACCTGAAACTATCCTTGAGCTCTATCTAGAGGCTCCTGTATTGGCTGTGGATACCGAGGCTATGGGGCTGCAGCCTAGGCGAGACCGTCTATGTCTGGTGCAGCTCTGTAATGCTGCCAATCAGGTTACCTTAGTTCGTATTCCTCGGGGGTGGACGAGCTCACCGTGTTTAAAGACTTTGTTCGAAGCGAATGAGGTGGAAAAGGTGTTCCACTTTGCTCGCTTCGACTTAGGAATGCTGCAATACCATCTTGGGATCCGGACATGGCCATCCTTCTGCACCAAGATAGGGAGTAAGCTCGCGCGCACTTACACGAACAAGCATGGTCTAAAGGATGTCGTTCTAGAGCTATGTGGGATGGAGCTTAATAAAGCTGCTCAAAGTTCAGATTGGGGTGCTGTTGAGGCTTTCACTACTGAGCAACTACGTTACGCCGCTAATGACGTTCACTACTTAATTCCGGTCCGAGAACAGTTAATTCTGATGCTGCAGAGAGAGGATCGCTGGGACTTAGCTCAACGCTGTTTTCGACACTTACCTACATTAGTTGACCTTGATTTGTTAGGGTACTCTAATGTTTTTGAGCATCAGGGTTAGGATCCTGCCACGATGCCCTACTCCTAATGAAAATGAATAAGTGTCTCCAACGGACTAGGACCCGCTCGGTTATTCCCGGTCGGTTATTTGGGTCAGATGTACTGTTTAACTCTTAGCGCATTCAGGACCTTGGCGACACTTTCTTCTAGCTCTTCTTTATCCGTGTTGCACGTCACCTCAGGATTGAGAGGTGGCTCGTAGGGGTCGCTAATGCCTGTAAAGTTCTGAATTTCTCCAGCCCGGGCTCTCTTGTAGAGTCCCTTAACATCGCGGTCTTCGCATACAGTCAGCGGGGCATTGACGTAAACCTCAATGAACTCACCGATCGTATTCCGTACCTCATCACGAATCTCTCGATACGGCGAGATGGCAGATACCAGCACAATGACGCCGTTACGAGTTAGCAACTGGGAGACAAAGCCTATCCGTCGCACATTCGTATCTCGATCTTCGCGACTAAACCCCAAGCCCTTGGTTAGATTGGTGCGTACGATATCGCCATCTAGAATCTCAATCTTGTACTCCTGCTCACGGAGCTGCTTCTCAACTTGGCGGCTGATGGTCGTTTTTCCCGCCCCACTCAATCCCGTGAACCAGACGGTTACTCCTTTCTGCGTCATTGCTGCTGGATCCTCATCATTACGAAACGGTTACAGTCGCCACTCGGAGTCCTAGTTTACTGGATAATGACCCCCTAGTTCTAATTACGAGTGGATGAGGCTGATAGACGGCTATGGGGAAGCTCAGTACGAACTCAGTTGCTATGCTGTCGGCAATGATTAAATCGATCTTAAGGATCGTGGCACAATGAGATCATGACGGATCCTCAGTTGACTACGCCTGTGTCTACTCAGTCTTCTCGGTCTGCAATCGGATCCTGGCGGCATTGGTGGCATCGCCTGACCCAGAAATTGCGGTTGGAGACACAACTTCTCTTTGTCGCGACCTTGGCCGTGTCCTTGGTGGTCAGCAGCTTTACGTTCTGGGCCATCAACACTGTGCAGCAAGATGCTCAGTTCAACGATACTCGGTTTGGTCGTGATCTATCCCTACTGTTAGCCGCTAACGTAGCGCCACTCGTGGCCCAAGATGAAGCGGAAAGTCTGGCTGATTTATCCCAACAGTATTACGAGAGCACCACCAGTATTCGATATCTGCTCTACGCAAATCCTGATGGCGAGATATATTATGGGATCCCTTTCTACAGTCCTGAAGTCAAGAACTCTCTGACTCTAACGCGGCGAATCCAACTCCCTGATAATCGTCCTCCATCTGAAGGCGAAGCGATCGTGCGGACTCATTCAACACCGGGTGGGCGAGTCACCGACATTTTTGTGGGCATCTATTATCGTGGCCAGTTTTTAGGCACCTTGGCACTGGGTATCAATCCTAATCCAACACTTGTACGATCCTCACAACTAGCTAGAGAAGTCTCGATTGGTGTATTTATTGCGGTCTGGGTTCTGGCTATTTTAGGATCCGTCGTCAATGCTCTCACAATTACCCAACCGATTAAGGAACTTGTGGAAGGGGTGCAAGGGATTGCGGCTGGTAACTTTCAACAACGGATGACTCTACCGTTTGGGGGTGAGTTGGCCCAGTTGATTGATAGTTTTAATGAAATGGCGGAGCGATTACAACGGTATGCAGAGCAGAATATTGAAGAAATTACGGCGGCTAAGGCAAAGTTAGAAATTTTGGTGGCCACGATTGTTGACGCAGCCATCTTACTCGATGACGAGTTCCGAATTCTACTAGTCAACCCAGCGGCCTTGCGCATGTTCAACTGGGAATCAGCTCAGACCATGATAGGGGAGCAGATCCTTGAACACTTGCCGGATCCTGTGAGGGTACAGATTACTCGACCGCTGTTCCAAATGGCGCGAGGTGAATTGGATAGTGAAGAGTCTCGGGTGACCGTTGAAGATCCAACATCTCGTATTATTCGGGTCATGCTATCTACTGTGTTTGACCAACGGCGTCAGAACCTAAAAGGAATTGTGATTACAGTTCAGGATATTACCCGTGAAGTGGAGCTGAATGAGGCTAAAGGGCAATTTATTAGCAATATCAGCCATGAATTACGAACGCCACTATTTAGCATCAAATCCTTTATCGAGATGCTCTACGAATATGGAGATCAAATCACACCCGAGGAGCGTAAAGATTACCTGGAAATTGCCAATCGGGAAACGGATCGCCTAACTCGACTAGTTAATGATGTTTTGGATTTATCGCGGTTGGAATCAGGCAAGCAATATGCGTTCCATGCGACCGAAGTCCCTAGTTTGATTGAGCAGACGCTACGGACCTATAAACTGACGGCTAGAGATAAAAAGATTCAACTGCGGCAGTTTGTGGATCCGGACTTACCCGAAATTTGGGGGAATTATGATTTGCTTTTACAGGTGTTCTCAAATTTGGTCGGGAATGCCCTTAAGTTCACACCAGAAGGAGGTTTTGTTACCATTTATGCTCATGTGATTGCAATGCCGGATGATGATCAACACCGGGCCGTGCGGATTGCTGTGGCTGATACAGGTATTGGGATTGATGCTGAGGATCAGATCAAGATTTTCGAGCGCTTTTTCCGGGTTGAGAATCGTGTCCATACCTTGGAGGGAACAGGCTTAGGACTAGCAATTGTGCGCAACATTTTGGAAAAGCATCATACCCGGATCAATCTGGAGAGCAAGTTAGGTGAAGGGGCTACCTTTTGGTTCGACTTACACATCTATCATGACGATTTTGATCCACTAGAGTCAACGCTTTCTTTGCCTTTTGACGAAACGATGGCGTGTGATTGGAAAGCTGGGCCTCAGGATCCTTCTCAACATGAGTTAATTGAATTAGTCCCGGATGTGCACTAGGATACTTGCTAGAGTAGGATCCCTGCTAAGACATGACGCTAACTAGGATAGGATCCTGCTAAGATATTTAGCCGGAACGCTCTCAGGACCATCCTGTACCGGATACATCTAAGCACACAAGCCTGTGGGTATAATTTGAGGCGCAGGCTGACACTAGATAAACATGCCAAATTGGATGACCACACTATCCCTGGGCGTTCTAAGTTGGGCTAGCTACGGACTCTGTAGTTGCCAGGCTAGTTTGGATCCTCTCGGACTGACCCAGAGTCAAGCAGTGCTGCAGGTTAATATCCAAGATGTTAATGTATTGCCCGATACAACCTTGCAACTTGAATTAGTTCCGCAGGGTGAGCCTTCGCGATTTAGTGAAGCGATTAATCTCAATGAAACGCCCGACTCTCTGCTGCGGTTTACATTTACTGATGTCCCTGTTGGGCTTGTGCAACTACGCTGCTTGATCGGGGTTGAAGGCAATTTGCGGCCAGCCTTGAATGCTTTTCAGACGTTTACCCTAGAGCCTGGAATTAATCAATTACAGTTAGGGTGTCGGATCCCGCTAGCCCTGCCGCTGCCTGAACCTACACCTGAGACTGACGAGACCTTGACGGAGGATCCAGGCGCAGACGATGTTGCCCCCAGCCTTGAGGTCACGCCAACCCCACCTCTACCAATCGAAGGGTTTGCCACTGTCAACATCCGGCTTCGCGCGTTTGTCCCGAGTCCCGCCGAAGCTCAGTTCATTGTGGGTGATAATTTGGCTGCCAATCTCACATGCCTTGGAGAACCGACGTTGTGCTTGTTTGGAGGAGATTCCCGTAGTTTTACACCCCAGTTCGGAACACACCGGGTTTTGTTGGATACAGTAATTTCTTTAGATCCAACCTCAGAGACAATCGTTGAGTCCCCCACCCGCCAGATTTGCCCAACCTTCATCTATCGGCCCTCAGATGGTCGCAGGGTCTTAACACGATCGAGGTGGTGGCGAAGTTTGGCTCCTGATGCCGTTCCTCTGGATAGCGACACGGCAACTCTGAGCTCTGATAACATTCGTATTGATCAACTGCCCTATCTCCTGCCCGTACCCACCAATGCCCGATTACTTCAGATCACCCTATCCGTACCGAATCCTTTTTTTCAGATAGAAGGCATCCCAAGCCCTGATATTTCAGCCGTGTTCTTAGTGTTACTGAGTCAATCGAATGTAGTAGAGCCACCTGCGTATTTCCTCACAGGATTGCATGACAGCTTCCCCTCCTACGAGCTTTATCTCAATGGACAGCCCGTTTATCGATTTGATGCTGAGCAAGGCTTAGGTCCTGAGGCTTTGTTTGGCATTCCTGGGGTGGTAGTGACTGGAGGACCTAACCTAGGGCTAGATGGGTTCCTGCCGTTTACAGATCCCGAGATCCCTCTTCCAACCTGTGGAAGCCTCACAAACTGAACTGAAGCATTGAGAAATTAGTCTAGGATCCTTCTATCCCATATTCAATTCACTCTCATTATTCAATTCACTCTCATTATTCAATTCACTCTCATTTTAGTTCAATATTCAATTGATATGGCCCCACGTTATCCATGCAGTCTGCGAAAATTATAGCTGTCTGCAAAAAGGATCTTGAGACTGAGAAATAGGGATCCGTTACGCGACACTTCAGAGTCAAACTTGCACAACAGGGCGGTTTCCCTCACTGGTCTAACCGGAAAACCCCAGACACAATAAAGATATCAGGAATGTAATTAATCTTTACATTGACTGCTTGCTGTTTCGTGGAACACGACATGCTACAGGAGCTTGCTACTGCCACGCTAGGATCCTTTCTGGCCCTGTTTCCCATTACGAACCCAGTGGGAGCTGTACCCATTTTCTCTAGCCTTACTGCAGACCTATCTTCCCACCAGCAGCAGCTTCAGGCGCGTCGAACTGCTGTGAATTCAGTATGGATCCTGATGGTGTTCCTACTCATGGGTCAAGCTATCCTGTCATTCTTTGGAATTACATTAGGTGTTCTCCGAGTCGCCGGTGGGTTACTCGTGGCACAGACCGCATGGGAAGTGATCTCAGCCCAGCATCGCTTGAGTGATCCTGAAAGTGCGGAAGCAATGGACCGGACCGATGTGTCGCTCATTCCGATGGCGATTCCGATTGTGAGTGGACCGGGCGCGATTGGAGTCGTGATTGGGTTAACCTCAGGCTTTGACTGGATTCAAATTGTGGGCAGCTCGCTGGGAATTGGACTTGTTGGGATCACGCTCTACCTATGTCTACGCTCCAGTCGTCTACTACTCGGGATCCTAGGCCAAAATGGGATTGGAGCCTTTAACCGAGTGTTGGGGCTGTTTATTCTAGCGATTTCAGTTCAAATGATTGCTGACGGTGGGTTTGCACTCGTTCAGGCTCAACTGGAGTCTCTCCTTCAAGAGCTTAATGTCAATTCGTTAACGTAGCCCTACTTTGCTATGACTCTGGATCCTTCTCTTTATCTCGACTACAGTGCTACTACTCCACCCCACCCTGAGGTGGTTGCTGCAATGTCGGAGGCTATGCTGTCCGCTTGGGGTAATCCCTCCAGTATCCACCCGTGGGGGGAACAGGCCGCATTAGCCATGGAAACGGCTCGGTATCAGGTTGCTGATCTGATCGGTGCTGATCCTCAAACCTTGACGTTCACCTCTGGCGGTACGGAGTCAAATAATTTGGCCCTTCTCGGTGTGGCAGCCCAGTGCAAGGATCCTCGCCATCTCATCATTTCCAGCATTGAACATTCCTCTGTTGAGAACGCCGCCCAACAACTAGAGCAGCAGGGCTGGTCAGTAACACGTTTGCCTGTAAGTTCTGAAGGACTAGTCTCCCCCGAGAGTTTACGAGAGCACATCCAACCAGATACTGTATTAGTCTCCATTCATCATGGTCAAAATGAAGTGGGCTCAGTGCAGCCCGTTGCAACATTAGGATCCATCTGCCGCGAAGCTGGGATCCTGTTTCATTCCGATTGTGTGCAGACGGCCGGACGGATCCCTGTGGATGTGGAGTCGATGTCGATCGATCTGCTATCAATGTCAAGCCATAAGTTGTACGGGCCCAAGGGAATTGGGGTATTGTATTGCCGTCAAGGGGTGTTAATCCAGCCCATGTTAAGAGGAGGTGGTCAAGAAGGTGGATTACGCTCTGGCACACAAGCGGTCCCCACAATTGTCGGTTTTGGGAAGGCAGCAGAACTCGCTCGCCAAACCATGACCCTAGAGCGGCACCGCCTGCAACACTTACAACGGCATTTTCATCAAGCCCTCAGTCATGAACCTCAATTTCACTTGACAGGTCCTACCCAGTTTGAATACCGCCTGCCACATCACCTCAGCTACTGTGTTGAAGGGTTAACTGGAACAGCCATCGTGCAGCACCTTAGTCAAGCTCACATTGCTGCTAGTGCTGGTTCTGCCTGTAACCGTGGCCAATTGAAGCCTAGCCGGATCCTGTTAGCCATGGGTCATACATCAGAGCAAGCCTTGGGTTCTGTGCGGTTATCTTTGGGAAAAGCGACGACCACTGCTGCTGTTGACTACGCTGCCACCGTCTTGACGCAAATAGCTCGCGCCGTCAGCCCTGCTGTTACACAAAGTAGCACTTGATGATAGGTTCACTTCAATCCCTTTCACTTCAATCTATTTCACTTCAATCCGCTTAATTAAACTCATTCAGTTGAATTAATATCGCTCGAGCAGAGCATTCTGTTTCGATGCAAATTGGCGGAATTTGGGATCCATTTGAGCCCCGCGGAGATCCACCCGTCGGATATTGGTGTAACGTTTCCGATGCTGCTCACTAAACAGGCTAAAACTGTGTCGTCCCGCAAATGACCATAAGGTCGTTGCCCCTACCATCATGCCTACTAGGCCCGCCACCAGCGAAATCCAGATACTACCGATAAAGTACTGTACGACCCAGAAACTCAAGGCCGCACCACCCGTCAAAGCAAATAGTCCTACCGCAATGCCCCCAATCGTCATGGCCTGCCCAAACAGCCATTGCACACCTCGAACCCATAATGGCTGTGGCGTATTAAAAAGCACACCCCGTAAATCTGCTCGTTGTAAGTTAGCCCCAGACAAATCTGTTCCCCGCAAGTCAGCCTTGCGTAAATCATGACCTGCTAGATTCTGACCAGCCATTGACCGCCCTCGTAGGTCTGCTCCCGCCATAGAGGGGACCCGTGGTGGTGTGGCAGGTTGACGATGATTTGTCGAAGAGTAGCTCGAGAATCCACCGCCCGTTTGCTGATTCACGGATCCGGATGAAGGCCGACTGATCGACGCTGAGCGTCCGCCAGACTGGGTGGGTACAGTCCGTGGCTCAGTTCGGCGGGACCAGTGATCTGAGATGACAGGACCAGCGGCTTGGGACCCCGGATCCATTGATGACGGTAAGACCACTGCGGGTCGCTGAACCCCTAGATCTGCTGAAGACAATCCTTGCAGGGCTCTAAGAACCTCAGTCGCAGATATGTAACGTTCCTCTAATCCAGGCTGGAGCATCTTCAGCAGAACATCTTCAAAGTCTTTACCCAGATTTAACCGACCTTCCCAATTCCACTTACTCAGCTCAGGGTCGAAATACTTGGCCGGTGACTCCATCGTTAATAGGTTAAGACAGGTGGCCCCCAAGGCATAGATATCACTAGCCGGAACTACCGACTGACCAGCCACTTGCTCCGGTGGAGAAAATCCTAGCGAACGAATAGCTGTAGCCTCTACCGGTGTCTCTTTCGTAGGATCCAGCTCTTTAACGGCCCCAAAGTCAATTAAGACGAGACGCTGGTCAGATTTGCGGCGAATTAAGTTAGCAGGCTTGATATCACGATGGACCGTGTTGTGGCTATGGACATAACTCAAAATTAATAAAATTTCTTGCATTACCTGTCGAACCTGGTCTTCCGACATCGGTCCATTTCGATGTAGTTCGTGAGAGAGAGTGACTCCCTGGATAAACTCTTGGACTAAATAGAACTTTGTATTCTCCTCAAAGTGGGCAAAGAGCTTTGGAATTTGGGAATGTTCACCCAGTTTCTCCAAAACCTGAGCTTCACGATTAAACAGTTCTTGAGAGAGACGCGCGATCTGAGGTGAATCTTCGACCGGACGCAATTGCTTGACCACACGCCATGGCTTTGAGGGTAAGTCCTGATCACGAGCGAGGAAGGTAGCTCCAAACCCTCCCTGTCCAATCCGCTTAAATGCACGATAGCGGTTACGTATAAGAAGTGGCGACCCGCACGCTTTGCAGATCAGTGCCTCAGGCGGATTTTCGGGTTGAGGACAGGTCGGATTGAGACAATAACAATTGGGCATGATCAGTCCAGGGCGCTATCAGTAGTTTAGTCCAAACAGCTTGTCGATCCCTTAATCAGATTACACTGAGGATGTTTTGTATGATTTAGTATGTACCCTATTTCCTCTCAAAATTTACGGGTTCATCCTAAAAATTTGCGACTAACTAGGCTTTGCCTCAAATTAATTAGGATCTAGTCCTACTTTCCTATACCTTCCTTTCTCTTACCTTGATGAAAGAAGCGAACCGCTCACGAAATCTTGATGTCCAATCCAGTTGAGCCTCAGCTTCTCAGCAGGATCCAATCGCACCCACTGATACTATCCAACTTTATTTAGAGTACCCACGGATCCATTAGTGCAGAAGCACAAAGCATTCAAAGTCTAGGTATCAAAGCTTGAGGGTCAATGCCTGGACAGTAAAGCCTGGGTATCAGAGTCTGGGCTTGAAGACCTAGGTCGAAAGGGGGCACGGCTGCTACTAGAATAGAAGGGTATTGCTGTCCTGGGAACCCCTGTTATGGTCAAGTCGCTGTCTGGTGATCAAATCCGCCGAGTTTTCCTAGACTTCTACACTCAACGCGGTCACCAAGAGCTGCCAAGTGCATCGCTGGTTCCCGAGGATCCAACAGTACTACTCACTATTGCTGGCATGCTTCCGTTTAAGCCCATCTTCTTGGGCCAACAACCAGCTGACTACAAACGTGCCACTACGGCCCAAAAGTGTGTCCGCAACAATGACATTGAGAATGTGGGTCGGACAGCCCGCCATCATACCTTCTTTGAGATGTTGGGTAATTTTAGTTTTGGTGACTACTTCAAGCGTGAGGCCATCACGTGGGCGTGGGAGTTAGTCACTGAAGTCTTTGGCCTAGACCCTGATCGTCTGATAGTCAGTGTATTCCGAGATGATGATGAGGCCTTTGCTCTTTGGCGTGACGAGGTTGGGATTCTACCGCACCGGATCCAGCGCATGGGTGAAGAGGACAATTTCTGGGCGGCTGGACCGACTGGACCCTGTGGGCCATGCTCAGAGATCTACTATGACTTCAAGCCAGAGTTGGGAGATAACATCATTGATCTAGAAGACGGATCCCGTTTCCTGGAGATTTATAACCTGGTCTTTATGGAGATGAACCGCGATGCCGAAGGCGTTTTAACTCCTCTGGCCAAGCAGAATATAGATACAGGCATGGGCCTTGAACGATTGGCTCAGGTGCTTCAAGGGGTCCCCAATAATTATGAGACTGATCTCATCTTCCCCATTGTGCAAAAAGCGGCTGAGGCGGCAGGGATCGACTACAACACAGTGGATGAGGAGCAGCGGGTTTCTCTCAAGGTTATTGGTGACCATGTCCGAGCCGTGATGCAAATGATTTCTGATGGTATCTTGCCGTCAAACGTGGGCCGAGGATATGTCCTGCGACGTTTGATCCGACGGGTTGTCCGTCATGGCCGCTTACTTGGAATCCAGTCCGCATTCATACGGCCAGTGCTCGATGTCGCTATTCAGTTGGCTCAGGATCCGTACCCTCAAGTGAAAGAGCGAGCTGATGTGATTCGGGCTGAGTTACAGCGCGAAGAAGAGCAGTTCTTGAAAACACTGGAGCGAGGTGAAAAACTCCTTGCTGATACGATGATGGCAGCTGAAGCAACAAAAGTGATTCAAGGAGCAGATGCCTTCAAGTTATTTGATACCTATGGGTTCCCGCTGGAGTTGACTGAAGAAATTGCAGCTGAACAGGGCTTCACAGTTGATGTCCCTGGATTTGAACAGGCAATGGACGAACAGCGGCGACGATCCCAAGAAGCCCACCAAACCGTTGATGTCACTGCCCAAGGATCCCTAGATCAACTAGCTAGTCAAGTTCAGAGCACTGAGTTTCTTGGGTATGTACAGCTTTCATCCCTTGCTCGAGTCGATGCTCTTCTGGTGGATGGGATCTTGGTAGATCAGGCAGACGCCGGCACCAAAGTTCAAGTCATTCTCAATGAAACGCCCTTCTATGCGGAGTCAGGAGGACAAGTTGGGGATCGAGGCTACCTATCTGGGGACACTGTTTTAGTCCGGATTGAAGATGTCCAAAAAGACTCCGGCTTTTTTGTTCACTTCGGTCAGGTTGAACGTGGCTCACTCATCACTGGATCCTCGGTCTCAGCTCAGATTGACCCAGTCTGTCGGCGGCGAGCGGTCGCTAATCATTCTGCAACTCATCTCTTACAGGCAGCCCTGAAGTTATTGGTGGATGAATCTATTGGCCAAGCAGGATCCTTGGTTGCATTTGATCGTCTCAGGTTTGACTTTACATTGAGTCGTGCGTTAACCCCCAATGAGGTGCAACAAGTTGAAGATCAGGTTAACACCTGGATTACTGAAGCTCACAGAGCACAGGTCGATGTCATGACACTGGATGCCGCCAAAGCCAAGGGGGCAACTGCAATGTTCGGAGAGAAATATGGTGCGGAGGTGCGTGTTATCGACTTTCCGGGGGTTTCCATGGAGCTTTGCGGAGGGACCCACGTTGACAGTACAGCCGAGATTGGAGCCTTCAAAATCATCTCGGAGACGGGTGTGGCTGCCGGGATCCGTCGCATTGAAGCTGTTGCGGGTCCCGCGATGTTAGCCTACCTCAATGAACGAGATGCAGTGGTAAAGGAGCTCACCAGTCAATTTAAAGTGAAGCCGCAAGAGCTACCGGAACGAATTGCTGTTTTGCAAGCGGAGTTGAAAGAGACTCAGAAGCAATTAGATGCAACTAAGGGTCAATTAGCGGTTGCTCAAGCCGATTCGTTGTTGTCTGAGGCGGTTTCAGCAGGCGAGGTCCGGATCCTGGTAGCTGAGATGGGCCAGACGGATCCAGAAGCGTTAAAAACTGCTGCAGAGCGCTTGGTTCAGAAGCTAGGTGAGGGTGCTGTTGTCCTAGGAGCGGCACCAGAGGAGGGCAAAGTCAGCCTAGTAGCAGCGTTTAGCCAGCAAGTTCAGGCGCAAGGCTTGAAGGCTGGATCCTTTATCGGCACCATCGCAAAGTTAACCGGCGGCGGCGGCGGCGGACGTCCTAATTTGGCTCAAGCTGGGGGACGTCAACCGGAAAAGCTAGGGGAGGCGTTGGCAGCCGCTCGCACTCAACTCTTGCAGGCCTTACAGTAAACGGACTTTAAGCAATTAGGTCAGTAGAGACTGTCATGACGGATGCACCAATCAACAACATAAAACTTGAGTTGATCTGGTGTCACATTGAAGTAGCAGGCTAGGCGGTGCTTAATATCTGCGTCAGTCATCTGAGCAAACGGTAGTGAACAAAAAACAGGATCCCTAGCTTTATAAGTAGGGATCCATTGCACTTCTTTAACCTATCGAGAGCAAGCTCTAACTGAAGATAGTGATATTAGAGAAAGAGGGGGCCTAAGCCTTAGCTTCCTTCAAGTAAGCCAACATAGTGTTAACGTCGGACACTTCGAACGGATCCGTAGGGCAGTTATCACTGTAACCAGGCTCAACGAAGATCTTCTCAATCGCACCATCGTTAACGACCATGGAGTAGCGCCAAGAGCGAAGACCAAAGCCAAGGTTATCCTTCTCAACCAGCATTCCCATCTTGCGAGTGAATTCGCCGTTGCCATCCGGTAGCAAGAAGACTTTCTGAACACCCAGGTTCTTACCCCACTGGAACATGACAAAGGCGTCGTTGACAGAGACGCAGACCACTTCATCAACCCCCAATGCCTTGATCTCATCGTAGTGAGCATCGTAGCCAGGGAGGTGAGTGGAGGAGCAAGTTGGGGTGAAAGCACCGGGTAAGGAGAAAACAACAACACGCTTGCCGCCAAAGATCTCTTGAGTTGTCCGATCTTGCCAGCGGAATGGATTATCTCCACCGACAGACTCATCACGGACTCGGGTCTTGAATGTTACGTCAGGTACGCGGTCGACTACAACTGCCATGAGGATCCTTCCTTTTAGTTTGAGATCAGCTTAGGGATCAGTTTGAGATCAGCTTAGGGATGCCAGGAGTGTTTAAGCATCCATGGCTTAACTGCACTCCTAAGTCAGAATAAGTCTGATTTAGGATTAAGTCAAGCATAGGACCCAATCACTTCTAGGTTTTAGTTCAATGAGGTTGCCACTCGGATTGAGGCTGAGATTATAATGCATCAGGTGTTCATATGATTATCGATGTCGGAACTGCACTCCCGTAAAGCTGTAATTGATGTCCTCCGACAGAAAGGGTTGAGGGTGACGCCTCAGCGATGTGCGGTGTACGCCAACTTATTGTCCCGTACGGATCATCCCACAGTTGAACAACTGATTAAAGATTTAAACCAAGATCTGCCTCTCTCCTCCAAGGCGACAGTGTACAGTTCTTTGCAAGCACTTCGAGATGTAGGATTAGTCCGCGAGGTCCTCCTTGAAGAAGGTGTTGCCCGCTTTGATGCCAATATGGAGCCTCATCACCACTTCCGTTGCCGCTCGTGCGGAGATATTGAAGACATAGCTTGGTCGACCTTCCCTGAGCTGACGTTTGACGCCCTGCGCCCTGGTTTGGAGCCCGAGGCCTACGAGATTACGGTACATGGTGTCTGTGGGAAGTGTCATCAGCAAGGAACGGCCTCGTAGATCTCTCGTCCCAGTAGCGAAGAGACCGATCACTTTATAATGGCGAGGGACATTGGGGTGAAGATGATGCAGAGGTTGGCCGCACGGGTGAGTCAATGGGTTCTGGTGTCTCTGGTGGGGAGTTTGCCAACACCAGTGAGGGTACAGCAGGTTCAAGTTCTGCCGCCTAATCCCCAATTAGGGTATACAGTCTCCGTTCAAATTACGGGTGAGTCGGATGAAATCGGACCATTTCCCACCATTGCTTATGAGGATAAGACCTATCAAGTTTTCCCTGTTGCAGCAAACCAGTGGCGTGCCTTTATCCCCACCTCACCTCTCGATAGCCCTGGTCCTCGCTCAGTTCAATTAAATGGAATTGGGGATCCCACTGTAGTTGAGCTCAATTTGCAGGAGCGAACATTTCCGATTCAAAGTATTCGGCTGTCACCCGCAATTGCAGCACTGGAACCCACTGAAATGGAGATGACTGTAGTTAATCAGTTTCGTTTTAACGCAACCCCTACAAAACATTGGCAAGGTCTTTTCCAACCTCCTAGTCAGGGACCTGTTACAACTGTATTTGGTGTTCGGCGCTATTATAATGGCGTTTTTGCCGAGAACTATTACCATCGAGGCATTGACTATGCTGGACCGGTTGGCTCTGCTGTGATGGCTCCAGCTGCAGGTCGGGTCGCATTAGTTGGCTTGGAGTCGGAAGGATTTCATCTGCATGGCAATATGGTTGGACTTGATCACGGCCAAGGTGTTACGAGTGTCTTTCTACACCTGAGTCGTATTGATGTCGCTGAAGGTGACCTAGTCCAGGTGGGCCAAGTTTTGGGCGGCATTGGATCCACTGGTATTGTGACGGGTCCACATCTTCACTGGGGGTTATTCGTCAATGGAGTGTCTGTGGATCCTATTCCGTGGATGCATGTTGAAGTGAAGTAGGATCCGTTGTTACATTAGCCTACTGGCGTGATCCCACCACTTTGATATTAACACTGTGATGACGATGAATTTGATGACTATAAAAAGGTCCCCTATCACGGTATTGCAGTAACAGAGGATCCTTTCAAGGCATCGAAATTGTAACCTAGCGGTTTTGGAGAGAGTTCATCAGGTCTGCAGCAATTTCAATAAGCCGGGGCTCACCGTGTCCACTAGACTGCCAAAGAGTCAATGCATTCTCAATGTCGCGGCTAGCAATATCAGAGCGGTTGATATGGAGGTATGCAACACCCCGATAATAGTAGGCTTCCGCTCGATAAGGTTGGTAAGTCATGGCCTGGTTGAAGCTCATGATGGAACGCTCCCACTGCCCCAGAGCCATTTGCAACTGGCCTTGAACTAAATAGGCTTCTGTCCGTTGATTCTGATCTGCAGCATGTTCCTCTGCATAAGTCGCAAACGCCTGAGCTGCTTGAAGATGAGAGGATCCACCCAGCCCCTTCAGGATCCGAGCCCGTTGGAGAGCGGTTTCCACTGTGCGAGGATGCTGTGTTTCTAATACATCTAGGTCAGACAAGGCCTGAGTCCAGTTGCGGAGGCGCTCGTGAATTTCGCTGCGGATTAGGTAGTATTCGGGACGAGCGGGATCCAGGGCAATGGCAATGTTCAGATCGGTAAGTGCTAACTCTAGCAATTCATCAACATCTGCCTTGGTCTTAGGTTCAAAACGGACAGTTGTCAGTTCAGACAGGAAGAATCGTCCCCGTTCAAAGTACAGGTCAGGGTTGCCTGTCTGCTTATCAATTTGGGTATCTAGTCCCTGCAGGTATTCCGATTGTCCCCAGGTGTAAATGGCTCCAGAATCGGCAGGCTGTGGGCCAATGGGAGTGTCGTGGGGGGCATCTAGATAGGTGGAGAAGGACGGATCCTCCAAAGCTCGCCACTCTTCAATCCGTTCTGCTTGAGCTAGGCTAGCTTCAGCAGCGGACCAATCTCCCAACATCGCATAGAGATCAGCTCGTTCTTCCCACAAATCTGCAGACAAAGGGGCGTACGCCAGGGCTGTTTGGTGAGCATCCAAAGCTGCTTCAATGTCACCGCGTTCTACTTCTAGATAGGCTAGTTCACGCCATAGGTCGACCTGCTCAGGTTCCAATGTCAAGCTGGCATGAATATCAGCAACAGCAGCATTGATAGCACCCTTCATTTCATAAGCTCTAGCTCTCAGGGTGTAGGCATAAGCGTGATGAGGATCCAGCTGCAGCGCATAGGTCAATTTCACAATGGCACAATTGCAGTTGCCAATAGAAAGGTAAGCTTCACCTAAATCTACCCAGGCTTCAACGTTGTGAGGTTCATGGGCAACCGCTTGCTGTAACAAGGAAATTGCTTCTAAGTGATAGCCCATTTCTAACGCCCGAGCACCGGCATCAGCATAGTCCGTTTGGTGGTAGGGCGCAGATGGGTAGGCATTCAAATCAGTTTCAACAGGACTATCAGCAACCACTAGCGATTCAGGGGACCGCTGAGCATTTTTGGAGGGCATCGTATGCCACAGACTGAGACCGACTAAGGCTCCGAGCGCCAGGAGGACGATAGGCTTGCCCATGAGCTCACTTCCAGATCGAGGGACGGGGATGAGTATAGGGTAATCCGTGCTCTTAGCCCTGTCCAGCTTATGTAAGCAATCGATAATGATGAGACTAGTTTAGAAGTTTTGACCCTTTTGTCTGGCTGGAATGATCAGGTTGCGATCTCACTAGGGAGGATTGGGGCCGCTACGTCTGTGGTGATACTTAATCTGCTGTGCCACCTATTTTGCTCTGACATTGAGAAAGATTTGCTCGTCAGGATCCTCGGATTTCTAGATCTCAACAGTAAAGTAGATTTGGTGTGTGGAGATGATGGTATGAGGCAGTGGCAGTGGACTGGTGAGTGGACTCGATGGTCCTGGATTCTGGCAGCAGGAGGGCTATTGGCACTAGGATCCTGTGGGTTCCTTCCTCTTGCGGTAAACGCCTTGGAGCAGACTGGTCTGGGATGTACCCCCTTACCTCGGGATCGAGCGTTGTCAGGCTCCCTGCAGAGCGTCAATGCGGAGACGGTGGAGCTTGCTCAATTCAATGACGGGATCCAGGCTGTTTTCTTATCCAATCGAGCTACGGCAACTGAGACAGAAACGATGGCTCGAAGACTAGAATTGGAGTTTGGCCAGTACTCTTTTTTCAGGCAAGTTGTGGTGGTGGATGGCCGGGGATGGCGAGCTTTTCAAAAGTTTGTGGTGTCATTGGTCCGCAATCAACTACCCTACACTTCGGGCTCCCCTTATGTTGGGTTTGATTTTGAAGGATCCTTAGTTGAAGATCTGACCACCATTGCAGAATCCGCTGTGTCTGGGAGGGATGTGACTGAACACGCGCTTCTGTTCATTATCTCAGGTGATGGTAAGGTCAGTAGTGTCTACGCATTAGACAACGGATCTTCTCTGGCAGCCCGGCAATGTTTGCGAGCGGCGGTGCGAGAGGTTCTGGCTCAATCCGAGGATCCAAACGAGGTGACTTCAGCGAGTTCGTAGGCCCCGGCTTGGAAAAGTGGATAGGTGGGAACTGTGAGAGCCTCAATTTCAGTAGTAGTCCCAATGATGAACACGGATCCTTGTGGAGCCTGAGAGCCTTGTGGAGCCTGAGAGCCTGGTAGGGCTTGATTAGCAATAAGATTAGTCAAGGTCACGTCAAGGGGATCCGTAATATAGATAACAGGCCGTTGGGCATAAAACACAAGACTGGGCTTTTTTTGACCCACCATAATGATGGGATCCGTCGGCTCAGCACTATCCTCCACCACAGCTGCAATCTGGCGCAGAGGCAGTTGGCGCTGGGTATCGAGTAGGCTGATTGCTGACGTGAAAGCCAAGACAGAAAAGCTGGTTGCGGCTAACACGTTGACACTCCAGAGTCGATGCCCTCGGTTCTGCAGGAGCAGGATCCCGCCGATCAGACCCGCTAGGCCCCAGATCAGAGCGCCGGTGAGAGGAATACCTGATTGAGCCAAATCCTCTAACAGGGTGGGGGCAGAGGTGTCAGGACCTAAGAGATCAGGTAACGACCACGCAGCCCAACTGAGGAGTCCAAAAAAGCCAATATTGAGCCAACGAGTTATCTGTAATCCTAGGATCTGTTGGGGTTGAGGGGTAGTCCAAACCAGGGCAACCAGGATCCCGGCGGCTGGCATCAAGGGAAGCAGATAGCTGGGTAATTTAGTAACCGCGATGTTGAAGAAGGTAAAGATGCTAATGACCCAGCAAAACGCAAAAAGGCCAAGCTGGTGAGACCGAGGCTGGGCCCGCCAGTAGCGTACTCGCCACCATTGTTGTTGGCCAATGGCGACCGGCAGGTACACCGAAAAGGGAAAGAACCCTGCCAGAACCACGAAATAGTAGAAGTACCAGGGGGCTGAATGGTTATTGACGACCTGTGTAAACCGTTCCAGATTGTGATACCCGAAGAAAGACTCGATATAGGCCCATCCATTTACCCAAGTAACAGCCACATACCATGGAATGATTAAACCCGCCAGAATCCCAGCCCCTTCCACAATCCGAACTTCTCTTAATAGCTGCATGGGACGGTTCACGTAAATTAAAAACAGGCTAATCGCCAAGCCGGGGAGCACGATCCCAATCGGTCCCTTAGTTAAGGTTGCTAACGCCATAGCTCCGTAGAACGCTCGGTAACATCCAGCTTGACTCTCCGGATCCTCTGGCTGGGCATAGCCCCAGAAAAAGGCAACTAGGGCTACTGTAATCCAAAGGGTAAGTAGCATATCTGACACACCTGTCCGAGCCCACACCTGAGTCAGAGGCGTTAAGGCCAGAATCGAAGCTCCAATGCCAGCCGTGACGAGAGGCCCTAGGTCTGATGAGGATGACTGAGCTGTGGATGCCGTGGAACTAGTGGGAAATGGGGGGGCAAAGTGTTGCAGGGTTAGGCCACCCAAGACAACCACACCGAGAGCAGACAGTGCAGAAGGGAGTCGAACTGCCCATTCGTTAACCCCTAGGATCTCGTAGGCTGTAGCCATCAACCAATAGACGAGCGGTGGCTTGTCAAATCGGGGCTCCCCGTTGAAAACAGGGGTGATCCAGTCCCCCGTCACCTGCATCTGGCGGGCAGCTTCTGCGAACAGAGGTTCAGTTTCGTCTACCAGTCCGATATGACCCAGGTTCATGAAAAATGAAATCAGACTGAGCCCTACGATCCAGCTCCACACGATCCAGGCTATCCATGAGCGATCAGGCGACTGCTGTTGTCTCCAATGTTGTGCCATCAGTTGTCAGGATCCGTTCACACTCAACACCGTATGTTATTAACAGGACCTCTAGGATCCTGGGGATCCGGTTGTGTTGGATGTCGCCTCCTCAGGAGTAGTATTGTCTGGAACTGGAGTATTTTGATCATCAACGTTTGGGTTGTCAATATTTGGTATAGTCTCGTTGATTTCAACCCCCTCTTCAGTGTCTGATTCAGCCCCAACCACGGAAGTGGATTCACCCCTGTCATCAACAGTGTCATCAGTGGATCCATCCATAGCCCCCTCTGATTCAATGACTGTAATCGCGTCCTGCTGAGCATAAAAGGCTTGAACCTGTTCCGCAATCTGTTCAACCTGAGGCCGTTGTGAGTCAGGGGCTAGTTCGATCGCTCGATCTAGCAGCTCGTCAACTTCTGAACGACGATCTTCATCTTGAGTACGAATAAGGGCTAGCGCCTTATTAAGAATGGGATTGAAATCTGTCTCATCCCTGGCGATCACCACATCGTAGAGCTCAATGGCCTCATCCAAACGACCCATTTGGGCATAGACTTGAGCCAGTTGAATTTGCAGCGCGGATGAATCTGGATCCTCTTCTAATTCTGCTTGAACAAGAGCTACCGCCTCATCTCCGTTACCGGCCCGCACTTCAGCATTGATTAACTCGCCAAACACCGCTTGATTCTCAGGGTCTGCCTCATATAGTCGCCGATATTCTGCCACAGCACCTGCTGCGTCTTGAGCTTGCAATTTGGCCCGAGCTAGCATCAACGCCGCTGATTCATCTTCAGGATTCAGTTCGACCAGTGTAGACAGCGGGGCGATAACTGCCTGGAAGTTACCCTGCTCCAGATACAGCCGCACAAGGCCCTGCAAGGCAAAGATATTTTCGGGTTCACGGGCTAACACCTCCTCGTACCCCTCAATCTCATGTTGAATCCGCTCCGCAGGCAGTTGATCGTAGGTAGAGTTTGAGGACTGAAAGGTGGATAGAACTGGAAGCACCGTGAAACTCAGTAGCACCAGCGGCCCCACGACGGCTAGAGCGACTTTGAGGATACGCTTGGATCCTGATGTTTCCGACTTGCTCACGAGACTCCCTCCAGTGATAACAGACCAGTGATGACAGATTTAGGCATTAACACACAATTGTTGCCCTACTTTGCCATTGACCACAATGTAATGTAGCACCCCAATTTATCTATCGGTTTGGGGTATTGACACTAAATTCTGGACAACATTGAGTGAACTCGGCACAGGATTGCTAAGCTGCATTAACACCATTTGCTAGTTAGTGTAGTGGATTTACCATATAAGCTTGTCAGGCCAGATTTTGACTGTAGTATCACCTAGCAGGAAGTCACCAGAACCTAGGGTAGAGAGCAAGAATCCTAACGGCTAGGAGTATAACGACAGTAGTAGTCCTTAGGGAACCGTTTGTTTTTGTATTAAACTCTTCACCCCAGCCATCTGATTGGATTCACACTTACACAAGGATCCTTTATGTCATTTGGTCTCGATGTTAGCCTTGAGGCTACAGACACTAACAAGGTCCATTGAACTGTTTGAAGCAAAACTGTTTGAAACAAAGATGAACTTTAGAGTGGCTCGAAAGTTTGCCTCATCAGCTTACCTAATCTGTCAGAGACTTGGTCTAAGCTGAGGTACGTTATCCTGTGCTGAAGTTAAGGATCCTGAGGGGAGGGACTATGCCTCGTGGCGTCAGATATATTGTGGGCTTTGTTGTCGGTATTGCTGCGATTATCTTTCAAATTGCCCGAGAGAACCAGTCTGAGCCAGATTACATTCCAGTTGTAGGTGGTAGTATCTCTTTTGAGGTGGAGGGTGGCAATCCGGCTGATCCCTGTCACGGATCTGGTGACCTGGCTGACTTAGAACCCAACTCAACCGTTCAAATTCTAGATGAAGAGGGGACTGCTATTGGACTCAGTGGCTACCTGATCCCAGGTCAACTTGTACAGTCCAACAACGCTGTCAACTGCGAGATGTCATTTGTTCTCTACGATGTTGCTCGCTCAGATCGCTACCAAGTGGTCTTCGGAAATGGGCGCTCAGAAGCTTACACCCAGCGTGACATCGAACGCAATAATGACCAGATCAAGATTACAGTCGATTAAGGTGAACCTTATTGCTAGTGCAGTCCACCGTTTCAGTACTGTCTACCTATCTCAATAGGGGCACCCCAGGATAGGATCCAGAGTCTAGGTCAACAGACTGACCCACTAACTACTGGAGATAATTTGTGATGAGCAGACGCCTACTAACAGCACTTTGCATCGGGATCCTGGCTTTCCTCTTGCAGTTGAGGTGGGGGGTGTCGCATTCTCAGACAGGATCTATCAAAATCGGGGAAATCAACAGCTACACAGGCTTACCTGCTTTTACAATCCCCTATCGCCAAGGCTGGCAGATGGCCCTAGATGAAATTAACGCTAGTGGCGGAGTAGCAGGTCGCTCCTTAGAAGTTGTTTCCCGTGATGATGGTGGTAAACCTGGAGATGCCTTAACTGCAGCCAATGAACTCGTTAGCCGAGAGGGCGTTTCCATCCTGGCTGGAACCTTCTTCTCCAACGTGGGTCTAGCCGTCGCTGACTTTGCCCAGCAAAAACGAATCCTGTTCTTAGCAGCAGAGCCCCTCAGTGATGCCATCACCCTCGATCAAGGCAATCGCTACACCTTTCGCTTGCGTCCGAGTACCTATATGCAAGCAGCAATGTTAGTTGAAGAGGCCGCCGAACTCCCTGCCCAACGATGGGCCACAATCGCACCAAACTATGAGTATGGCACTTCAGCCGTCAACTCGTTCAAACAGCTTCTCTCAGAGGTTCGCCCTGATGTGGAATGGGTCGGTGAGCAATTCCCCGCATTGAATAAGCTAGAAGCTGGTCCAACCATTCAAGCACTTGAACGCACTCAGCCAGATGCCATTTTCAATGTCACCTTCGGAGCTGATTTAGCCGAATTTGTTCGCGAAGGTCGGGCTCGAGGTCTATTTGAAGAGCGTTCCGTTGTGAGTGTACTAACAGGTGAACCTGAATATCTCGATCCGCTCGGGTCTGAAGCCCCCGAAGGCTGGATTGTCACCGGCTATCCCTGGTATGACATCGACACCCCTGAACACACCGCTTTTGTTAAAGCCTACCAAGACCGCTACAACGATTACCCTCGCCTAGGATCCTTAGTAGGCTACAACACGATGCTGGCCCTCGCTGCTGCCCTTGCAAAAGCTGGGTCTGATGACCCCGAGGCTATGATTACAGTGATGGAGGGGCTCCAGTTTGAGAGTCCTGTCGGATCCATAACATTCCGTGTGAGTGACCATCAGGCCACGATGGGTGCCTTTGTCGGTCGGACGGCTGTGCAAGATGGACGAGGCATCATGGTGGATTGGCGTTACGCAGACGGAGCCGACTACCTACCTAGTGAAGCATTAGTTAGAGAACGGCGGCCCCAAGAGTAACATGCTTGAGCTGAGAGGGGATACCGTCAAGGATAAGGCGCTTAGGCCGAGCTGGGAGACGAATTTACTTTTTCTGGAGCGAGAGGGGCTCAGGGCTGGCCCACCCTTAATCTGTCAGACAGACTGAGTACGGCATTTCTGAGATAACCTCTCCTTCGGAGCTCACATATCTCTACCTCGAATGTCTCTACAGAGAAGTTGCCTCAGATGCAGCCTGTGCCGATTGCACCTCTAGCTGACTAGGACAGGCGTTCTGAATGTGAGTTGTCGTCAAATCAGGCATCGCTTCCAGCCCTTGCTGCACCGTGAGGTCTCCAGAGCATACAGTCTCTAGAACTTGCTCCCCCAATTGAGAGAGAGGGAGTATCGGCGAATTACTGTTAATGGAAATGGGTTGAATATCAGCAACAGTAGGGGGAGCAGGAAGCACACCAGGCACTTCCGAGCCCAGCTGACCCTCAGCACGCACACTAGCAGCAGAGATGGCAACCAGACTTACGACAAAAATAGCGGCGTTCAGCGTTTTGATGATCATGAAAGGATCCTCCCGAAAGACTGGTGCTAGTGGTGTACAGAGGTCTATACACTGTTTTGCACTACATCTAGAGTAATTGGCGCGATCCGAATCACACTTCGTCTCATTGGTTCACCCAGTATGGTCACCCAACTGGAGCCTCCATTTGAGAGGCCACTGGTCTATCTGTTCAGGGGCTTAATACGTTACTCGAAGACGACACTCTGCCAATCCAGGACTGTAGCTGCAGGTGCGCGAGTTTGGACTATCCTATCAGCTCAGGACTGTTGAGGCCAAAAGCCTTCACACTTGTGAAATGGGTTTGTGAAATAGATCTGTGAGATAGATCTGTGAAATGGCTCCGTTGAAATCGATTCATCAGGAGGGCTAGAACCGTCTGCGGCCCAATTCGTCAGCTTCTAACTGAGTTCGGATTTGGCTGCGTTGCTGGCGAGCGAGATGTTGTTCCCATCGAAACAACGCAATAGCAGCAGCCAGAACACCTAGCTGAAGCGCCAAGCTAGGAACGGAATGAGCAAGGTCACGTGCTGCGAGTACCCGGAAGAAGAAGACAAAGGCCCCCAAGGCTCCGGACGCTCCCACTGCAACATAGATAAATTGGCGGACCCCTCGGTAAGGGGCTTCTAATTCTGACATTAGTCGGATGCGATCCTCTTTGGGCAGTTGGGCAGGACGACGTGAAGGCATAACACTAGGGGTAGAGCAGTACTTCTACTATTCTGGCAGGTCCATGGCAGGTTCTAGCGCTGTCGTGCTATTGATCCCGCCCAGGTCACCCGCTGGATCCTCTACGCTCGTGAAAATCACGCGTTAATATGAACAAGACCTGTATTACGATTGGCGTCTATGGCTCTTGCCTCCGACGAGAAAGTCAGCACCAAACCCACCTCTACTGATCCCGAGTTTCCCTACGAAGTGGAAATGACCTTGACAGAGCACCTTGAGGAACTACGAGGACGGTTATTCGCCATCCTTGCGGTTGTTCTAGCCTGTATCGTGGTTTGCTTTCTGGTAGTGAACCCAATTGTGTCAATTTTGGAACAACCTGCAGGTGATGTCACTTTTCTGCAGCTAGCACCAGGTGAGTACTTTTTCGTATCAATGAAGGTTGCTGGCTATTCAGGCTTGCTGGTTGCAACGCCGTTCATTATTTATCAGATTGCTCGCTTTGTTCTCCCTGGCCTGAGTGTGCAGGAGCAACGTATTGTAGGTCCTGTCGTTTTAGGATCCGGAGTCCTATTCTTAGGCGGTCTCGTATTTGCTTACTTCGTGCTGGTTCCAGCGGCTCTCAGTTTCTTTATTCGCTTCGGTGAAGGGGTTGTGGCGCAAGCGTGGTCGATTGATCGCTACTTTGAATTCATTTTGCTATTGCTGTTTAGTACGGGTCTAGCATTTCAGGTTCCGATCTTACAGACACTACTGGGTGCGTTGGGTATTGTATCCTCCAATCAGATGTTCAAAATATGGCGCTATGTGGTGTTGGGCGCTGTGGTTGCAGGTGCAATTTTGACGCCATCGACGGATCCATTAACCCAGGGACTTTTAGCCGGAGCGGTTACTCTCCTCTATATGGCTGGTATCGGCCTAGTCAAACTTCTGGGTCGGTAGACCATTAGACAATGAGTATCTCAAGATAAGTCAGCAGGGTTTAGGGTGCGGAAATGACTGAGATCTGAGTGTAGTGCTCTTCCACAGGTTGGTTAAGATCACTGGGAGTTTTAATCAGTTTTATTCTTCTGAATGGATGCTTTAGAGGATTAGGATCCTGGGATTGAGACCTCCAAATCATTTAAATTACTCTCAGTGTTAAATCTTTACTCACTGCTGGTTGGAGCTAGTGTGTCTATACTCGAATGGCCATTGGTAACCTAACTCTCTAACTTCACATTGGTATGATTTCAACCTGTTGTATCATTTCGGTATCAGGTGGCCTTGCTCAGCAGGGATACGCACAGTGTTGATCTGTCAGTACATGCGAGGGATGTCCAATGGTATCCAAAATCGGGGATGGTGCGCGAGGGTGGTCTGCCGTCTTAGGGCTAGTCTTAGTTAGCTGCAGTCCATTGTCTTCGACCACATTACCAAACTCTGTTGAGCCACCAGGATCTATTCCAGTGGAGCAGCTTCCAGCCGGAACCGTGGCAGGGTCTGTCCGATTGGATGTGGCGTCATCGGATTCTTTACCTGCGGAGATTTCAGTCCAAGGCGTTACCTTCGTCCAATTACCGATTGCGAGTATTCCAGGTAGGGCCTCATACATGGCTCCCTTTGAATCCTTCGCAACACCATTAACTGATGTCAAGACGAGTCCAGTCGCTGGAGTAAGGGCAGATGATATTTCCGTAGTTTCACTACACACATCACGCTCTGGGAGTCAGCTCATTTATGAGAACAATCCCACTACTGTTACCACTGAAGATGTTGTCTTGGTCCTGGCGCTAACAAGCCTTGCTGAATTTCAGCGCACACCTGAAAACATTGCAGCTCAGGCAGCGGCTATCTTTCCACTTAGTTCATTCTCACCCCAGAACTTAAATCCAGTACCCACAGCAGAGAATACCAATTTCATTTCTCGGTCCCTATCAACCTTGCAACCCGACACCCTTGATGCCGTTGCGGTGCTCGCGTCAACTAGTCTCGCTTCTTTTCAACGAACGCCGGAAGCCTTGGCAGCGCAAGCTAATGCCATCTTCCCTCAAGGAAATATCCTACCCAGCGAAGTCATCAGTGTCCCGCCCGCCTTATCTATCGTATCAAGTAATACGGTAACGTTGAGCCAGCCTCTGCCTCCGAATACTTTTGCGGGTCAAACCCGAATTGATATTCAGGATCCTGCGTTCGGTACTTCAGTTACCAGTTTCACGATCGAAGGTTCAAACGGAACAGCAACCTTTGAGGTTCAGCCTGCTGGTGGAGATGTTACTCCCTATCTAAGTAATTTTGCATCTGCTTTCATTAATTTAGGTGGGGTGAATGAGTTTACTGTGCCAGGGATTGATTCCACGTGTGTTGAGCTGATTGACTTACAGTTTGAAAATGGGACACAGACGGAGTTACTGATTGCCCAATCTACCACCTGCCCTTAGGCTGATGTGCCAGCTTTTGAAAGCGCTCTGCAGTATTATCACAGATTAACATTGCGGTTAAACTCATGAAAGATAGTAAAACATGTCGAACCGTCGAGCGGCTCAAACTGTTGACGTTGATAGGATGGGTTGCCGTCGCCTGTTCATCAAATGGATCCTCTAGTCCTGGTCTTCCTCCGTCCAGTCAGGGGACATCAACGCCTATTGCTCCCGGACCGACAACGCCCATCGCTACTCCAACGTCTAACGCAACTCCCCTCAGTTCTCCTTTGCCATCGCCTGAGATCCCCACCAATCCACCAACGTTAGTGCCTACCCCATCAGCGTCAACGTCTCCCACACCATCTCCAATTTCCTCCCCAACCTCAACTCCACCCAGCTCTCCGACTCCATTACCAGAGCCGTCACCAACGGTATCCCCACCCTTTACGGATTTAGTCACCTTGAGAGCCCCTTTACCTATCAACACTGCGGCGGGTGAAATCAGGATCATTGTTGAGGATCCAATGTTTGGGGTAACAGTACCCAGTTTCACTCTACCAGGCTCCAATGGGACAGCATTATTCGGTGTTGACTCTACAGTGACTGAAGTCACCTCCTATCTCGTTGAAACGATTGATTCAGCATTCATTAACCTCGGTGGAGTGACAACGCTAAGTATTCCAGGTATTGACAATCGATGTGTACGGATTATCAATTTAGTTGAAGATATTGAAGTCGGAGTATCTGTAGTCTGTCCTTAACCCTTAGGAGAGGAAGTCTTCCTGTTGACCCTATTTCTGGCTAGTTAACCAGAACTTATTGGCTCTTACTTAGTACTGCTACAAAAGGATCCTACGCTGTGCTCAGGATGTTTATGGTCAGGATCCTTTTCCTATCAAGAGTTTAATCTCTCGCCATAACGGATTGTTCCCAGCTGTTGCTGAGCGAGGTTGGGTCAGGATACCTTGTTTTGGGCTGAATAAGAATGCCAGAGTAAAAAAAACGGAAGCTACCATAACAATCGTTGGGCCTGAGGGTAAGTCATAGTAAAAACTCAAATACATGCCGACTAGGCTAGATATAACACCCACACCTGATCCAATGAGCATAACTAAGTGCAAGCGTGAGACAAGTAGATAAGCAGTTGCTCCAGGAGTAATCATGAGAGCTAGGATCAAAATAACCCCGACAGCTTTCATACTCGCCACCAAAGTCAGAGCGATCAGCATCATTAATCCTAGATTGAGTAAATTTACGGGTAACCCAGCGGCTTGAGCTCCGACAGGGTCAAAACTGTAAAATAAAAGCTCCTTGAATAGAAACATCACGATGACTAATACACCGATTGTGATTCCTACAGTTGTATAAACCTCAGACTGTGTGACGCCTAAAATGTTGCCAAACAGAAAATGATTTAGATCGACTTTCGCATCTTTTTGAATAAGGGTAATAAGAATAATACCCAAGGCAAAAAAGGTCGAAAAAACAATACCCATCGCGGCATCTTCCTTGACTGAAGTTCGAGATCGGATCCAGTTCATTAAAAATGTACTGACTACACCTGCGATGAAGGCCCCCACAAAAATATTGATCCCTAATTTGAATGCAATTGCTAAGCCCGGGAGTAGTGAGTGGCTAATTGCATCGCCTAATAATGCCATCCGTTGAACGAGTAAATAGCTGCCCATCACCGCACAAATGATGCCTACGGCAACTGCGACGATTAATGCCCGCTGCATAAACATATAACTCAAGGGCTCTACAACTAAATCGAACATTCAGTTCCCTCTGACGCACTCAAACCAGTCTACCTGTTGTGGCAAACTCCTGAGCCTCTGCTTTCATAATTGCTTCACTTTTAGGGCGGATCCGAGGTATGGTGATAATGAGACAAAAATGAAAGAGGTTTTGAATGGTATATCGTAACTGGCAGCATCTGCTTCCAACTGCAGTGGCTACAGGGATCCTTTTCGCCCTTGGTTCCGGATCCGTTGCAGCTCAGGAGCAGATTAGAGTGGTATCTACTAGTACTATGATTGCCGATTGGGTAGAGTTTGTGGGGCAAGATAAAATTGAGCATACTGGGATCCTGGAGCCAGGGGTTGACCCGCATATTTATGAACCTGTTCCTACTGATTCAGTTGCGTTTGAAGAAGCAGACCTTATTTTCTACAACGGTTTTAATTTAGAACCCGCGTTAATTAAAATGATGAAGGCTGTAGGATCCGAGGCCACTCAAGTCGCGCTCGGGGAATTGGTAGAGGATCCGTTGTTCACTGAATATGCAGGGCGGCAGGAACCGGATCCTCATGTTTGGGGGGATGTGGGTAATGTGCCAGTTATGGTCAATGCGATTCGGGATGCCCTCATTGCAACAGCTCCAGAGGATATGCAGTTCTTCACCGCTCAAGCGGCTGAGTTGATTGCTGACTTGAAGCTGTTGGACCAATGGGTTACAGAGCAAGTTCAAACGATCCCAGTTGCTAACCGGACTTTAGTTACGACCCATGACGCGTTCGAGTACTACATTAATGCGTATGGTCTTAGATCGGGAGGTACTCTAATTGGTGTTAGTACTGAAGAACAGCCCAGTGCCCGGATAGTTGCCCAACTATCAGACGATGTTAAAACCACTAATGTCCCCACTATCTTTGCAGAAACGACTATCAACCCAGCCCTGATTAGAACAGTAGCCGATGAGGCAGGTGTTCGACTTGCTTCGCGGGAACTCTATTCTGACTCAATCGGTGAAGTGGGTAGTGATGCAGATACCTATATCAAGATGATTGTTGTGAACACTCAGACTATTGTTGAAGGCCTAGGAGGTCAGGTGACTCCCTTTGTGCCTTAGCAGTAGCAGCTTTTCAAAACAAATTAGCGTTTTCTAGAGCAACAAACTTAAAATCTAGCGACAAGCTGGGCACGAGGAGAACTCAAACTGGGCGGCGAGATCGAAACAGATGGGCATGATCGGGCGAGTACAACCGTGACCGCTGAGATTGCCAGGATCCTAAGGCAGGACTAATGATGTAGAGGACCGTACGCTCCCAAGCTGATTCCTGTGTCATTGCAGCCATCTCCGCCAAGGATCCAATCCGTATCTCCTCATCAGGCCATCCCAACCTATAGCATATGGCAACGGGTAGATCGGACGGGTAATGCTCCAGCAGTTGATCCTGAGCTTTGGTAACATGGCGGGCACTAAGGTAGAGGCAGAGGGAGGCTTGGTGAGCGGCTAAGGAGGCGAGTTCTTCCCGAGGAGGAACCTGAGTGCGGCCACTAATGCGGGTGAGGATGATGGTTTGAACAATGTCTGGGACAGTTAACTCAACCTGTAATCGGGCTGCCGCCAATTGAAAAGCACTGACTCCTGGCACAATGTCGACTTGAATCCCCTGATCCAACAACTTCACCATCAGCTCGTGCAACGCCCCATATAGTGACGGATCCCCATCCTGCAATCGCACCACCCGCTGTCCAGCCTGGATCCGTTCCACCATCTGAGGCACAATCAACTCCAATACCTGAGATCGGGTATCAATCAATTCCGCCTGACAGCCCTGCAGCATAGTCTCTGGCACCAGAGATCCAGTATAAAATACCACGTCTGCTTCCGTGAGATATCGTTGCCCTTTCACCGTGATCAGTTCAGGATCGCCTGGACCAGCACCGACAACATAGAGGGTAGGGGGGGGCAGTGACGGCATAGATTGGGGATCCTGGCGATAGTGTTCAACCATTTTCAATGCTAGACTCAATTCAACAATTCTCGAGCAGTATTTATTCAATTCCACACTAGGATAGACTCGGAAAGCAATATTTCGGATCCTTGCGTGACTTCTAGGACTTCGGGGGTGAGGAGGTAGATCACATCCCCATTGATCGCCTCAAAGTAGGATCCTTGTGGGTCATAAGATTCTATCGATAGGCGGATACTAGTTCCATCCGATTTACTCATACCCACATAGGTCTTGGGAAGGTCGCCCCCGCAGATTGAGACATAAAAGTTGTCTGTCTCTGCTGTAACAAACAGGGTTTCTTCTGGAAGGCACCCATTAAACACCTCGTGGGAGTCTTCTGACTCAGAGCCTTCGTAATCTTGGCTAAGGTAAACTAACCCTGGATCCTCGGCAACAATGGTTCCGTCTGGATCCCGCACAATGATAAAGGCGGTTTGAGTCTGGGCATCACCAGGATCGAGGATGTAGTCGTACCCTTCGTTAACAAAAATTGTGTAGGGACCCTGGGTTGGCTCATAGTCTTCTGCAATTAAACTAAGACCGAGCTCTCCCGTGGGGCTGAAGCTTCGATAGAAGCGGGGTTGAGACGGATCCTGTTCATCAGAGCAAACATAAATATGAATGGATTCGGTTTCAAGATAGCTGTGATAGCCGCCGGTTCCTCGCCCACAGGTGATATCCCCTTCTAATTCCGCCACGGATCCATATCGGGTGGGAGCAGATTGAGCAAGGGCAATTCCAGCGATGACAGGAGCAAGCAGTAACGCTAGAGGCATCGAACGACGACAAATCAGTTGGAACATCAGGATCCTGCTTGGGATGCAAAAGTTGGTATAGATTGTAGCATTACCAGATTGGATCTGAATGGGAGGGGCTCCTAAAGGCCTTAATAGGGGGATATAGTGGATCAGCAGAGGTCCACTAGGTTTTTAAGTGCTTGAGCGTAAAATCTGAGCCTAGATAGAGCACTGGCTAGGTGAAATTGGACTTTGGGTCAGGTGAAATTGCAGGAATGCTCATTATGGATCCGTCCCGGATGTTTAGACGTCAAGATGCTGCATAACAGGCTGATGGGAGGTTTATTGGTCATCATGCTGCATAAGATCCTCAGGGAGTAGAGTGAGGATCCTTGACATGGAGAGGGTTTGGGCTTAGTTTAATGGTGTTCTCTGAGGGAGAGGATCCGGTCAAGTTGACGTGATTGCAACTGATTTAGGATCTTAGACGTCATGTTGACGCATAATAAATAGTTAGCCTTACCGTTTGTTGAAGCTTTACAATGATCGAAATGGAATATGACGTTTTTATAAGTCACGCTAGCGAAGACAAGGCTGACATAGCTCGTCCACTCGCTGTTCACCTTCAGTCTCTAGGGTTGAGCGTCTGGTTTGATGAATTTGAGCTTAGGCTGGGCGATAGCTTACGACGGAATATTGATCGTGGTCTTTCTCAATCTAAATTTGGTGTGGTTATTTTAAGCCCTACTTTCTTCTTAAAGGAGTGGACAAAAAAGGAACTAGATGGATTAGTCGCTCGTGAAGATGGGCGTGATAAAGTAATTTTACCGATTTGGCATAATATTAACGCTGAAGATGTTCGTAAATATTCGCCAATACTTGCTGACAAGCTCTCAGTGTCAACATCTCTTGGTCTAGATAGTGTTGCTAAAAGGATAATTGAAGTCATTTGTCCCAAGGAAGTTAAAGTAATAACGGACAGGATAACTGACGACGTACTGAAAGTATTGGTAGGACTATCATCACAAATAAGAGGTACAGATGCTTGTTGTGCGTACTTCCCATTTGTGGCAAGTTCGCAAAGCTGGGGGAAGATTGATAAAAAGACTTGTGAAACTGCCATTGCAAAATTGTTTGCTTATGGTCTTATTAGTCATGACGATGCAATGGGATACAATGTTTTAGAAGAACGCGAATCTATCTATCCAGTTCTCAAAATAACTCAAGAAGGGTGGAGAATACTTAAACAGATTGACTTTACAATCAACCCCAAAGGCTAACCAGCCCAATGCACCGGAACGAAGTCAGCCTGCCTAGTCTTAACTGCTATGGTTTGCGTCCGGTGATTGCGAACGTTAGTTGTATAAAATATTATTTCAATCCTTACTGAGTATCCCATGGACTATAA
>CAYUEE010000009.1:0-4300 GCA_964443615.1 uncultured bacterium
TCTCTAGGGTTTGGTAGTCGTTAAATTTATCGCCACGGTCAAAGGCTTCAGTGCTATCGGAGAGGACTTCAATGATCAGTTTAGGAAAACGTTTGTAGGTGGACGTCTCCTGATCGCGGGGATCGCAGGTGACCAGGAGGTCAGGGTAGTAGAAACAGTTGCAGTGTTCCAGTCGGACCTTGATATCGGCAAAGTAGACTCGACAGAGGGATCCACGTAGGTGAGCTCGGATGAGAGTGGCGAGATTCAGAGCAATGGTGTTGTGAGTATCGGTTGTCCCAGCCATAGCCCAGATATCGCCGTTGATGTATTCGTGCTTGATGGGGCTTTGAGCTTCCAGATCCAGGTATTGCTCTGGGGTGAGGCGGAGTTGGGGTGCAGCGATCATGGCAGTGAATGGTGAAACAGTAAATGAAGACCTAAAGGTTCGTATCCATCAGGATCCTGTGAGCTGATGATGTGACCCCCATAACTATTGAACCCTAAATCCTTGCAGGTCAGAATCGGATCCATGATGAAATGAGTCTCCTTTAGCGATCCACTCCTAAGGCTCCACAATCGAGAGAGACCCCACGGTCAAAGGCTTCGGTGCTATCGGAGAGGACTTCGATGATCAGTTTAGGAAAGCGTTTGTAGGTGGACGGATCCTGATCACGGGGATCGCAGGTGACCAGGAGGTTAGGGTAGTAGAAACAGTTGCAGTGTTCCAGTCAGACCTTGATTTTGGGACATTGGTCCTATTGCCTTATTCCATTTTGCACGTCCGGACTCAGCCTAAACACGTCAGAGTGGATGTTGTCGACTTAGCTCGACTATCCGGTCCATTTCGGTAAGACAATCGGGGTTTAAGTCTCAGTTCACCCTAAATTTCTTTGCTATTAGATCAATTCTATCAGGAGGATCCGTCGTGAAGGTCAAGGAATTAGCTCTACTTATACTGCTATTGGGCGTGGGATGTGGAGATGTGCCCTCCTCCAACGTCGACTCAGGTGTGAATTTGGCGGTTGAAACAAATGACGTAAATGCACAGGATCCTGGGCTGGAGGGTCGTAATGCGGCGGATCCGATCACCTTTAGCCTCTACAATCGCCGGTACTGCGAGCTACTGTTGTGGGACGACATTGAACCCACTTTCACCATCTACACCACCCTCGGTTACAGTAATTGCCCGCAACATCGTTGGGATGCGATTGGGGCTCAAGATGTTAAAAGAGCTACCGGCAGCCGACTTCACATCAAAAACGGTCCCCGCTACTTTGTCGTTGACACCACTACTCCGCCCTCTCAGCTTGGGAGTGATAGCATTTTTGTCGGTGGGTTGTGGATGCGAGAACTAGTCACAGCGACGATCGACCTCTCCGTTATCTTCCCCTATACGCCCGTGGCTGTTGACCGCGATAACCCTTGGAATTTTGCGGCAGGACGTGAGGTGTATCTATTGCACCACGATGCCCCCGGGGCTCCCACTGAAACCTTCATCATGCAGTCCTATAGCCTTTCAACGGATCCGTCCCAAACCCTTGAGGATCTGCCAGGATTGGGTGACGTGTTGGATTTACCCAGCACTTGGTCGTTTGAAGTCTGTGAGTTGCAAAGCTCCTACTCCGTGCAAGCCCCAGAGGGCCAACCCTCTGTCGTCACCCGTGATGATCTCAATAACGTTTACATGAAGGTGGCTCAGCCCGAACTCATTCCCTGTTCCGAGTCCCCCCGCATTGGCTACGAGATCCTTGAAATTCGGTCACGCAATGAAATTATTGCCTGGGCTAACATGACTCTAACCCAAGCGGAGTTCGACGCGATTGAATTACCCCGAGGCTGGTTCAAAAATCAACCGCGAGAAATAGATACAGATGGGGGCTCATTCGCTCGCTCTCCCAATGCATCCGCCGATAATGAGTTCACCGATGAGGACCACTTTGGCTATAACTGGAGGCACGTCGCCACGATTACCGAGGCCAATATCCCATTGGACAGGCAACGGCTCCTGAGGGGCAACCTCATCACCAAGTTTCACGAGATCACATTCAATGCAGGACGTACCCTATCGATTATCGTTTCGCCAGACGGGGATTCCTATGTCCGTGTCACTCGGGATGCCGGACGCACCAACGAGGATCCGACCCTTCCGGAGTCATGGCAACAGCTGGAGTATGCGACGCCAGATGACCTCGTTCTTCAACTCCCTAACCCGACCCTCAACATTCGCACCGACAACCAGGACTCTTTCCAGGGTCCCCTCCCACAGCTCGATCTCGGTTTGTAATCACATCTCCTCGGCCTGTCATCCCTATCTAGGGGTCTCTTGAGAGTCAGAGTGATGGATCGCGGCAGCCATAGACTGCCGAAACCTCAACACATCAAAAAAGCGGGTCTGCAGCAGTGTCTGCCAATTGTCATCGACGTGGTCAACCTTTAGCTTGAGGGCGGTTGGGATCCTATCCCACGGAAATTGGAGGGCGATGGCATCTAGGAGCATGGGCATCTCCCAGTGGGCTTGCTTCTCTTGTTGAAGTTTTGCTTGAATCCAACGCAACGCCAGATCCCCCACCGCCGCAGGCCACGGGGCCGGCAACAATTGCCACATTTGCCCTTTAATGTTGCTCAACTGCTGGGTGGGAAAGGTTTCACAAATCACCGCCATTCGCTCTGGTGGAATTATTTGAACCAGCTGCCCCCAACCCTGTGCATCCACTTTAAAAGAACAAAATAAGGCCTCAGCCCAAGCCGGATCCTGTTGGTCTATAGTCGCTAGAGTCCAGCCTTTGAGCAGGAGTTCTCCCACTTCTGAGGTCTGGGCCTGCTTCAACCAGGCGGCAATGGTCAAGGGGAAAGCTTCCGTCCATAGTGCCAAGGGCGCCGATGCCACTAGTTGTTGCAGAATCCAGGCTTTTTCCCCCATTTGTCGTGGCGGATCCTGGCTAATCCCATCCCGGACCATCGCTGGGGAAACCTCCGAGGGGAGCCTGATATCTACAGTAATTGGATCCGTGGCTGACACCTTAACCAGCTCCACCAGTCGCTCCTGCATCCGCTGACTCAGTCTAGACAGGGGCAATCGCACCAGTAGCGTTACCGCCTTGTGTCGTACCCCCTGAGTGCGATCATCAAGTGCCGCTTCTAAAAAGGGTTCATCCTCAAGGGATAAGTGTTCCGCTAATACAGGTAAAAAGGTGCGTCGCTCCACCGCTGGTTCCTGCTGCCAACTCTGGGCCAGTAACTCACGGGCCTGGGTCGGATCCTGGGCTCTGAGCTGTGCCAACGCCTGCAAACGAAGACTGCGCTCACCTGTATCCCACAGGGTTTGGCTGAACTGCGGGACAGCATTGACCATGGTCTGCCAATCGGGATTTTGCGCGGCCAACCAACGACCCCGTTCCCCCATCACCGCTTGGATGTGAGGACGTAGTTCGGCGTAACGGCTGCCCACCGTCAACAGCTCAGGTAAACAGGATTCGGGTACCCGTTGCTGCTGTTGGGCTAGATGATCAAGCCATTCCCGCATTAGGGGGCGGAGTTCTCCTTGAAGTTGTTTGAAGTAGGCCTCCGCTTGGCGGTTACACCGAGGTTGGGGGTCTGGGGGACACGGATCCGGTGAACTCTCCCGTTGCTCGCTGTGTGGAGGGACATAACCCGCCTGATGATACGCCGTTAAGATCGCGGCCATACTCAGAAGTCGACGCTCAGGTGCAAGCGGCTCCAGTTGATTGAACAATGGGGCAACGGATCCTTCTACACTGGGGGATTGAAAGGGTTGGCGTCCCGTTCCCAACAAAGCGGCATTGACGAGGACCTGCCATGCTTCAGGAGTGTTCATACTGGTGGATCCTCAAACGACGGGAGTGTACTGCTAACCAGTCCAATTCTAGACTGAGCACCTTGTGCAGACGGTCTGTCTTTCAATGCACTCTATTCAATACTGGCTTTGTGACTCCATCCCCTCACGCATCAGACGCGGCCAGAGAATCAAGAAGTAGATCCACCAGATTACAATAGGTGCAGAGACAAGGAGCGACAACCAAACGCGATGAAATAGTAGCCAGCTGCTCCCAATCATCATGGATCCCGTGAGTAAGATGGTCCAGGGCTGACACCACCACGGCTTGTGATCCCAAGGGTTATACGATTGAGACATGAGGATCCTTCCTTGAAACGTCGGGGTTGAATAATTCGAATGAGCTGATTGCCGTTGAAAAAATTATTAAACAGTAATTAAATAATTAGGGTGGAGCCGGATCCTTCTGTGCCAATTTCTGGGCCAATTTCTGGGCCAATTTCTGGGCCAATTCCTGGGTCAAAT
>CAYUEE010000009.1:4400-33994 GCA_964443615.1 uncultured bacterium
GCCAATTTCTGGGCCAATTTCTGGGCCAATTTCTGGGCCAATTCCTGGGTCAAATCTCTGGGCCAAGTGAAGGATAGCCAAGTGAAAGATAGGCCAAGTGAAGGATAGGCCAAGTGAAGGATCCTGACATAGCTCTAACGCTGATTGCCCACGACTTAGATCACAAATCCTCTGAGGGAGTAGCGGCGATCTTCATCATCAGCAGGGAAAACGAAGGGATCGGAGAAGATAAGCTCATAGTCACCTGGTTCTAGAGTTCCTGTAATCCGAATGCGGCGGCGGCCGATATCAATGACCTCAATGTCTACACCCTCGATCGATCCCGATACTGTCCCTGCTTCATCACCTGCAATAGTAATGGGGCCTACAGCAGTGGAGTCATCATCCGTGAGTACTCCTCGGAATTCCACAAATACGGGCTCATCCTCAGTACGCTCAGTAATAATCGTAAGACGAATAATAGAACGAGTCAGAGCATCAATCGTCACTGTTCGTTCCGGAATTGTCGAGAACTCAACAACATCATTGGCCGTTGAGAAGGTCTGAACAGGAAGGAGTGCAGTTGACTCAGGCGCATCGGCTTGAGTGGCTGGTGTGTCGCCCGGAGTAACTGTCGCAACAGTGGATCCGGATCCACAACCAACAAGAGTGACAAGACCAAGGGCTAAGGCCCAGCCTTGAGAGTGACGAGTCCATTGCATAGTTAAAATGAAAGCCTCACGTAAGAAACAAATGTAGGGACTGGTCTGGTGTGTTAACTCAATAACGGACCTAACACGCCAAGTGGTCCATCGAGACTCTAATACGATCCTTCGAAAATGACACCTATTTGTTCTTGATTGTCACGCTCAGTGTTTCGAGATGAGGAAATGATGATGGACGATTACATTATGAAGCTCGATCAATTACTCAAGTTTACCGGAGTCGCGGGGACAGGGGGGCAGGCGAAGATGTTAATTCAATCTGGCTCTGTGGTGGTCAATGGGGAAGTGGAAACTCGCCGCGGACGGAAGTTACGTGAAGGGGATGAGGTTATCGTGGGAGAGCAAGTCTTTACCATCGGTCCGCCGGAGGACGAGGATGATATGGATCCTGAGGACCTTGATGATATGGATCCTGAGGATCCTTAGTGAGAGAGCATAAGGATCCTGAGTTAAGATCACATCACCCAGAGACCTGCGATCCAATAATCACGAGTTCCACTATTACAGACTTTATTATCACGGACTTTACTATCACAGACTTTACTGTCATAGGATCAGGTACACTATTGAATCTGCTTAATAATGTCAATGCCGTAGGACGTGCCGAGTCGGGTCGCTCCTGCTTTCAACAAATCGAGGGCTTGCTCAACAGTTCGGATCCCACCTGAGGCCTTTACTTCAACCTTCCCCTGAGATAGATCCCACAAAAGCCGCACATCTTCCGATGTTGCTCCTTGAGTCCATCCTGTCGATGTTTTCAAAAAGGCTACACCGGCATCAATACAAATGTTACCTAATACTCGTTTCTCTTCGTCGCTCAGTAGACTCGTTTCCAAGATTGCTTTGATAGGGACCTGAGTGTCTTCAACAATCTGGGCAACTTCAGCATGGAGTGCATCTAAGAGTTGGTCTTTGAGCAGGGTCAGATTCACTTTTAGATCGAGCTCCACTGCCCCTTGATCAACCGCCATTTGGGCCTCGTAGAGCTTTGCTTCCGGCGTTGACGTGCCCAAGGGGAATCCAATGACAGTTGAGACCTTGACCTTGGAACTGTGTAACCGCTCGACTGCTCGTTTAACATGGCAGGGGTTTACACACACCGTCTGGAATCGGTACTGTTCCGCTGCAACACACCATGCATCCACCTGTTCTAGGGTTGCCACGGGTGTGAGTAATGTGTGATCAATCGCCGGTGCAATATCGACTTCTGATATGTCCTTAATCGGAGGCATGATGTTATCACCCAGATACCCGGCCTAGAATAGCTCAATTAGAATAGCTCAAAAGGATCCTGATCAGCACGGATCCGCAGGATACCTATACCATCCTAAGCTGCTCAAAAAAGGGGCAACGTGTACCCCTCAGAATAATATTCAGAACGATGTTCAAGACTTGACCCGTGGGCTTAGCCGAGTAGTTCAGCTGCTTGGATCTGCTCAACCTGCTTCTTCTTCAAGACCAACATGATCTGAGCTAAGAGTACAGCTCCCAAGAAGGCCATCAACCACTTCACGCGGGTTGGATCCTGGAAGACAAGTTCCCGCTCCTTTTGGCCAAAGCCACCCACATTCGGGTTTGTCGTCAGGGCCTCACCAACCTCAACCCTGTCACCAGCAGCCTTGATGAGTTCAGGTCCGGGTGGAATAATCATGCCTTGAAGACCCTCTTCTGTGTTGAAGGTCACAATGCGAGTGTCGTTGTAAAGGATCTCATCTACATCAACTAAATCTTCGACTTCAACCGGGATCTCATCCTCGTAAGGATCCTCAATTAACAAGACAGTCTCGATTGTGCCTGCCACAGGTGCGGTGAACACATTATTGTTGCTCATGCCGCCGTCCGGGTTCAACTGACCTCGGCCCCGGTTGCCTCCAGCGTAGACGTAATACTTCATGAAGGGCACGCCGTCAGTCGCCTCGGGAGCCTTAATCGGGAACTCAATCTCTTGGTACTCGTTACCCGGCAGAGGACCTACTAGTAAGATGTTCTCACTCTCATCGCTGTAGGGCTGGATAAAGGTCTGCTCATAAGCCTCCAGCTGTTCCTCCGTCATTTCATCTTCACTCGCCAACCGGAAGCCTTCAGGCAAGATCAGCACCGCGCCGACATTAAGTCCACCCAGTTCCCCATCACCCAAAATCTGTTGAGTCGAAAGGTCGTAGGGGATTTCAACTGTTGCGTCAAAGACTTGACCAGGAGTTACAGACTGGGGGAGCTCAACCTGAATAGGCTTTTGAGCCAGGTGGCAGTTGGCACAGACAATTTTGCCAGTTGCTTCCCGAGGGGTGTCGTAGGCCGACTGAGCATAGTAAGGATACGCCTCAACTTGAGTGCCCCAAGACAGGATCAGGGCAGCACAAACCAGGCAGGCAATCAATAGACGTCTCATAGGAATGAATTTCCGCAAATGCTTCTCAAGATAGGGATGGTCAGCAATCTCTAGTCTGGTGACGCTAAGTGAGACTTAGTCGGGACTACACGTCTCGGAAGTCTTCCTCTTCCCAAGGGACAAAGCGTAGCTCATCACCCTCTACACTAGCGATGACCAGTTCCAGCGACCGAGGTGCAGGTCCCCGTGTCACCTTACCATTGGGGGCATACTGGGATCCGTGGCAAGGGCATTTGAACATATTTTCACCCGCATTCCAAGGCACAATGCAGCCCAGATGAGTACATACAGCATTTAAGCCGTAACTCTCTAGCTGACCATCATTGATCACCATGTAGGTGGGATCTCCCTTCAGGCCTTGCGCCAAAATGCGGTCTGTACCGCTGTGCTCGGCTAACAGGTCGCTGACATTGACGGGGTTTCCAATTTTGTCTTTAGCGATAACACCTCTATCACCACCACCCGCCGACGGTGGGATAAAGTAGCGAACAACGGGGTAGAGGGCTCCAAGGGCAACAGCACTCACCGAACCGCCCAACAGGGTGGACAAGAACAGGCGACGACTCGGGGAGGGAGCTTCAAAATTGCTAACGGCTTCGGTCATATCCTAAAGGTTGAGATGATAGAACTGATGTAACAAAACGTGTCAAGCAGCTTTATGCTAACTGAGATTCGGAGACCCGCGATGTTAAAAAATATGAACAGTCTGACTGGGCCAGAACTCCGACAACTTCTTCTCGATCAGTGGGGTCAGTCCTATGATGTGCAGCTCCGCCGCAGTGGGGACCGGGTGGCATTGTTGGTGATGTGGAAGTATCTGGGTCAGGCGTCGTTTCCGATGAATGAAGCTGACTATATGGCCCACTTAGATGAGATCTCAGCGCTAGTCACTGATTGGGGGCAGGCTGAGGTGGTGAGGCAAGAGATCATGGCCTCCCGCCAGCGGCCGCGTATGGGTAAGGCGATATCAATCCCTCTAGAGCTCAGTCATTTGGGGGATCGAGCGACGGAATGGATCCTGTAGTCGGGCCAGGTGGTTTAGTTGTTTGCCCACATGGTTTACCCGTTCTACAGGGGGCTGGAATGAGAGATTGGTGGACTCACTCAGCGCTTAAGATGAAGAGCCCTCAAGGCCAGTGATAGAATTGCCTTGTTTCAAGCACGTTTAGGCTAGACTTCCCTACTATGATTCAGGCGTTGCAGAAAATTTTAGGCGATCCGAATGAGCGCAAGGTTCGTCAGTACCGTCCTGCTGTGAAGCTAATCAACTCTTTGGAGATTGAGATTGCTTCACTATCTGATGCTCAGCTCAAGGCTAAAACCACCGAATTTAAGGAGCGCCTGGGCAACGGAGAACCGCTAGATGATCTGCTGACCGAAGCCTTTGCTGTGGTGCGAGAAGCTGGTAAGCGAGTCCTGAATCTACGTCACTACGATGTGCAGTTGATTGGCGGTATTGTGCTCCATGAGGGCCAAATTGCTGAAATGAAAACAGGGGAAGGTAAGACGTTAGTCTCGACTCTACCCGCGTATCTCAATGGTCTTACAGGTAAAGGTGTCCATGTGGTCACCGTGAACGATTACCTCGCTCGTCGTGATGCCGAGTGGATGGGGCAGGTCCACCGCTTCCTCGGGTTGACTGTAGGGCTAATTCAGAATGGCATGTCCCCCGCTGAAAAACGTCGCAACTATGGGTGTGATGTAACTTACTGTACAAATAGTGAGTTAGGGTTTGATTACCTTCGGGATAATATGGCGACCTCGATGGACGATGTGATGCAGAGGGAATTCAACTACTGCATCATCGATGAAGTTGACTCTATCCTGATTGACGAGGCGAGAACGCCTTTGATCATTTCGGGGCAGGTGGAACGCCCATCCGAAAAGTATGTGAAGGCTGCTGAGGTTGCCCGCAAGCTCGCAAAAGAAGAGCACTACGAGGTGGATGACAAAGCCCGAAATATTATTTTGACGGATGAGGGATTTGAAGAGGCTGAAAAGGTGCTCGGAGTCTCTGACTTATTCGATCCCAAGGATCCTTGGGCTCACTTTGTGTTCAATGGAGTCAAGGCAAAGGAGCTGTTCACCAAAGATGTGAACTATATCATTCGAAATAACGAGATTGTTATTGTCGATGAATTCACAGGTCGGGTTCTAGCAGGGCGACGCTGGTCTGATGGGTTGCATCAAGCTATTGAAGCAAAGGAAGGAGTGCCGATTCAAAATGAGAGCCAAACGCTGGCGACCATTACGTATCAAAATCTTTTTCTGCTCTACCCGAAGCTATCGGGGATGACTGGGACGGCTAGAACAGAAGAAGCAGAGTTTGGTAAAACCTATAACCTTGAAGTGACGGTCATTCCCACGAACCGACCGATTCGACGCAAGGATGCCCCGGATGTGGTGTACAAAAATGAAGTGGCAAAGTGGCAGGCTGTTGCCGAAGAAATTGCGCAGATGCATGAACGAGGTCGCCCAGTTTTGGTGGGAACCACTAGTGTGGAGAAGTCGGAACGATTGGCCCAGCTGCTCAAAGACATCAAGACCCCCCACAATGTCTTGAATGCTAAACCTGAAAATGTGGAGCGGGAATCTGAAATTGTTGCGCAGGCTGGACGGAAAGGGACCGTTACAATTGCAACAAATATGGCCGGTCGAGGGACAGATATTATCCTGGGGGGTAATGCTGATTACATGGCCCGTTTGAAAGTCCGGGAATATCTGATGCCAAAGCTGGTGCAGTTGGATCCTGATCAGCCGATGGCGGGTGTCCGTAACCCCAGTAAAGGTGGTGGGCGTGGATTTGGGACCACCGCAGTGAAGCGTAAAAGCTGGGCAGTGTCCTCAGAGATTTATCCCTGTGACATGTCTTCGGAGACCAAGCAGGCCTTGGAATCGGTTGTGGCGGCTGCTGTTGAGAAATATGGCTCTAATGGCCTCACTCAACTGGCGGTTGAAGATTTGATTGCTGTCGCATCTGAGAAAGCGCCGGTTCAGGATCCACTGATCTTACAAATTCGGGATGTATTCAATCAAGTGAAGGGTGAGTACGAAGCCTTTACAGACGCTGAGCATGATGAAGTGGTGAAGTTGGGTGGATTACATGTCATTGGGACTGAGCGACATGAATCTCGCCGGGTGGACAACCAGCTGCGGGGCCGTTCAGGCCGTCAGGGAGACCCCGGATCCACACGATTTTTCTTGAGTTTAGAAGATAATCTGTTGAAGATCTTTGGGGGCGATCGGGTCTCTAAGATGATGGATGCGTTCCGTGTTGAAGATGATATGCCGATTGAATCGCCGCTACTGACCAGCAGTCTGGAGAATGCCCAACGCAAGGTAGAAGTGTTCTACTACGATATGCGCAAGCAGGTATTCGAGTATGACGAGGTAATGAACAACCAACGGCGAGCCATCTATGCGGAGCGGCGACGGATCCTAGAAGGGGAAAACCTGAAACCTAAGATTATTGAGTATGCGGAGCTAACCGTTGATGAGATCATCGGGGCCTACGTGAACCCGGAACTGCCACCGGAAGAGTGGGAGTTAGAGAAGCTAGTGACAAAGTTGAAGGAGTTTGTGCCGTTGCTGCAGGAACTGACCCATCAGTCTTTAGAGGATTACTCTGTGGAAGATTTGCGATCAGATTTGAAGGAACAAGTCCGGCTGGCTTATGAGGCCCAGGAATCATTTGTCGATACATTCCAACCGGGGTTGATGCGTAAAGCGGAGCAGTTCTTCCTATTGCAACAGATTGACACGTTGTGGCGGGAACATTTGCAACAGATGGATGCGTTGCGCGAGTCTGTGGGCTTGAGGGGCTATGGCCAAAAGGATCCTCTGATTGAGTATAAGAATGAAGGCTTTGAACTGTTTTTCTCGATGATGAGTGATATTCGTCGAAACACGGTGTACGCGCTCTTCCAGTTCAAACCGCAACCAGCTCCAGCTGCCCAGTCAGCTTCCTCGAATAGTGGTGTTGTTGAAGCTGATTTTGCGGAGACGTGATTGTGGCGACGATTGTGAGTGGATTTCTGAGTGTGGCAACACCCAATATCGATCGGTTAGAGCCGTTCTATGCTGCGCTACTTGGAATCCCTCCAACGGTTGTGATTCCAGAGCGCTATCTTGAGTTCCGTCCCCCAGGATTACGGCTGGGGATCTATCGTAGCCATCATCCAGAGTTCAAGGCCTGCCTGGGATCTATGAGCATCTGCCTCCAAGTGGAGTCGTTAGATCAGGTGCTGGCCTTACCCTTACTGGGCTCTCTGACGGTGTCCGAGAGTCGTCAGGATTTTCATGGCCGAGAGGTGGACTTTCTGGATCCGGACGGAAATCGGGTGGTGATACATGAGCCGTCACCAGACTTCTGGTCGTTGATGCAGATGTCGGTCTAGATGGAGTGGCAGAGGGAAGAAGGATGAAACCACAGGCTATTGCTCGGATCCTAGATGCGAATTTGGATCGAGCCCGCGAGGGGTTACGGGTGATTGAAGACTGGTGTCGGTTTGGCCTTGAAGTGTCAGATTGGGCTACCGAGTGTAAGGTCATGCGGCAAATGTTGGCAGAGTGGCACCTAGATCCGCTGAAGCAAGCTCGGGATACCCCTGGAGATTTAGGCACGGAGGACTCATATCCTGATAAATTGCAGCGGGCGGATCTGAACCAAGTATTGCAGGCTAACTGTGGTCGAGTACAGGAGTCTCTACGAGTCATTGAAGAATATGCCAAGTTAAATCTGGAGTCGTTGTCTCTGCCCGTGGATATGGCGGTGCAGGTGAAACGGATGCGGTATCGGATGTATGATTTAGAGACCCAATTAGCCGGATCTTCCTTGAAAAGCCGACTGATGCAGGCCCCGCTTTACTTGGTATCTAGCCCAATTGAAAATTGGTTGACGGTGGTTGAAAAAGCTCTGATCGGAGGTGTATCTCTGATTCAGTACCGCAATAAGGATGCCACTGATGGTCAGATGTTACAGGATATTTTGGCGTTGAAGGCGTTGTGTGATCAGTATGGATCCTTGATGTTGGTAAATGATCGGGTAGACCTAGCATTGCTAGCCAATGCCGATGGTGTTCATTTAGGCCAAACGGATATCCCGGTGGCACGGGCTCGCCAATTGTTAGGCCCTCACAAAATTATCGGACAATCCACTACAAATCCAGATGAGCTAGCATCTGCTCTAGCCACATCAGCGGATTATGTGGGAGTTGGCCCTGTGTACGCCACACCAACAAAGGCCGGAAAAGCACCGGCAGGCTTTAGTTATGTTCGTCATGCTCAGGAGACGGCCCAGATTCCTTGGTTCGCAATTGGAGGAATTGACACGACTAATTTGGCCGAGGTGGTCGCAGCTGGGGCTGAGCGAGTGGCGGTAGTACGATCGCTGATGATGGCTGAGGATCCGGCTGAGGTAGCCAGGACAATGTTAACCCAGCTGGCCCAAGCTCAAAACTAGACCCTTGTGTAAGTCTGCTACTTTAAAGGCTTGACTTCATATGTTTGATGTCCCTTCAATTTTACGGATCCAAGTTTGAATCTGATTGGGGAATTCAGGTGTCTGGTAGATCTGGCTCAGTTCAGCTGCTTTTTCTAGGTCAGCCAAGGATCCTTCTACATCCCCTAGACGAAAACGAGCCATACCAGAGGCGAAAAAACCGTGTTCATCCTGCTGGTCTAACTGATAGTCAGGATCCTGTTGCAGCAGCTGGCGCGCAGCATCATAATCTTCAAAAGCGAGTTGCTGTTCATTGAGTTCATACCAAGCATTGCCCCGCACAAAATAGGCAGAGATTAAATTAGGATCCTGTTTGATCACTTCAGTCATATCAGCGATAGCGGCAGCATAGTCCTGTTTCCAATAAAATAACGTGACGCCATGATTATAGTAACGGCTGGAATGGGGCTGAAGTTTAAGAGCTTCTCTGAAGTCATGCAATCCTTCGTCTACTCGGCCAAGACGGAGATAGGCTACTGCACGGCCATCGTAAGCGGCAAGCTGGGCTAGACTGTCCTGTGAGCGGGAACGGTTTTCAAGTAGAGTTAGAGCCTGGCTGTAAGCGACTAAAGCATCGTGCCATCGGCCTAGTCTAGAATGGCATTCTCCACACTGCGTCTGAACATGAACCTGATGCGGAACCAGGGTCAGAGCTTGTTTAAAACTATCTAAAGCCTGCTCAAACTGAGCGGTCTCGAAATAGGTAGACCCTTTAGCAATGTAGGCACTGGATAAAAGATGGGTTGCCTCAGGGCCTAGCGTAGTAGCGCATTCAAGGACCTGATTGAGATCAGTAATAGCGTCATCCCAACGTTTCTGTTCACACCTAACTTGAGCGCGAATTAAATAAGCTTCAGGACCTGCTTGGTGTTTAATGGCTTCAGTCAGTTCTTGCTCAGCCTGGGTGTAATTCTGCTTCTCAAAGGACTCTCGACCTTGCTTAAGAAAGCCATCCCCTAGCCGGAGGTGGTAGGCACTGGCAATCCCTCCACCCAAGCCAAATAAGCCGTAGACCACATGGCGCTGACCTAAAAAATGGATCCCTGCACTCAGAAGACCCACAGTTAAGATGCCTTGAAAGGCCAATCGACGGTAGACGGCGAAACTCATGATCCCAGCCTTTTGCTCAACCTCACTAGCATAACGCCCCCATCTCTGAACGAGTCTAGCGTTCCATAACGTTTGACGAAATAGGTCAGTCCCACACCACGTTCCAGTACTCAAGGACTAGAAGCGAGTGTCAAACTCTACTGACATGACACTGTTCCCTTCAAAATCGGTCCCCAACCGGATTAGGGTCTCAGGGTTCAAACGGTAGCGAGCACTATAGCGCGTGGGTTGAAAGCTATCTGTCAAATTCTGTTGGGCGGAAAAGGAAATTGCGGGGCCGAGATCCTTTGCGACCTCCAATCCCAATCCTACCGATGCCCGGTTCGGCGCTGAGGTCGACACTGTAGGAATCGGCCCCAGCCGCACTTCGTCAAAGCCCAAACTTTCACCAATGGTGTCTAAAATGCCCTGACCAGCCAATCCAGCCACACCGGCCCCAGTTCCTAGGCTGGCAATAAAGTTTCCTCCCAGAAGAGCAAAGATCTCACGATCCGACCGAGGGGGACGGCTACTAACTTCCAATACATCAGAGGTAGGATCTCCAGAGGTCAGCTCACTAGCATAGCCTTGCACCCGAGCCATCACATCAATCGTGTTTTGAAAGCCGACAATCCCGATATTAGTATTTGTGTCCAAGCTCTGTGATGGTGGGTATACCTCAGCCACCCGCGTAATCAAATGAACATCCAAAAGTGGATCCAAGCCACTATCTGGCACAAATCGGACCCGATTCGGACGCGAACGATCCAAGCGGAATTCCGCCCCCGGCAAGGTCAGACTCCCTCGATCTAAGGTCAACTCACCTGTTAATCTCGGATCATCAAAGGTTCCAGAGACTAGGACATCCCCTGTGGTTGTAAAGTTGAATAATTGCCGTCGTACCACTTCTACATCGGATCCTAAGATCACCTTCAACCCACCCATCTGCATAAACCCAGGTTCTCTGTCGGGCTGAGGTTGCTGAGGAGCACTAGGTTCCGCCAGCACCGAGCGGTCAGGGGGGAGATTACTCACAATAGTAAAAGGATCCTGCTCACCACTGAGGTCCTCAACGGGTACTGCTGCCTCTGGCGATGCTGTTCCTGACGTCGGGGTCAGATCTACTACTCCTTCGGATAACTCCAGCTCCCCACCCAATATTGGCTTAAGCAACACTCCTCCGACTTCCACTGTGCCGTCTACTGTGCCACGATACCCCTGGGGGAGGTTGACATCGACCTGGCTTACCATTAGCTCTAGTGGTTGAGTTTCCGGCTGCTCACTCTCACGCTGCATGCTCAAGGCCCCTCGTGAGTTGATCGGTAGTACACCTACTGCACTCAAGGATCCACTGCTGTACTGGCCTGTTAACTCATCCACAGTCAGCCGATTAAAGTCGAACGAAATTTGGGCCGCCACATTTGTAATTGGTTCTGGTAACGCTTGGACTCGCAATTGCCCTTGGTCCACAGCTAGCGATCCTTCCAAGATGGGCTCCTGCAAAGTCCCTCGCATTTGCAAGTCCAATTCACTCTCGCCAGACTCCCAGGTGACCTGATCCGTCAGCAGGTTTGCCAGCTCCAGCCCATCCTCAGGTAAATCTAATGTTAAGTCAATTTGATTAGTTGTAGATCGCACCTCTGCAAACGGCAAAGTGTAGGGTACCGTGCCATACACCTGAATAGGCTCTCCTTCTGTACTCCCCAGCAAGGTCGTATTGTCCAGATTCAACACGCCTCGGTTGTAGTCAAAATAGGTTCGACTCTCCGGAATAGGAATTTGGTCAACTTGAGCCCCCAGCAGTGCTACGGTCCCCGCTGCCTGTGGATTTGTTAGTGTCCCACTCAAGCTCAAGTCTGCGTTCAGGTCGCCGGCAAACGTCAAATCAGATGGAATCACCGCCTGAAACTGCTCCAACGGTAATCGCGTAATGGCCAAGGATCCGTCAAAGTCATTAGAATTGAATACCCCAGCGAACTCAGCACTGCGATCTTCAAATTGAGCTGATACCGTCTCGATCACCGCCCTAGACTCTGTGGGGAAGTAGGATCCTCTCAACGTCACCGTCTCCAGTTCAAACTCCTCTGCTGACCAGTTTGTCCCCTCCACAGCCACTCTAATATCTGGATTTGTCAACGACCCCGCCACGGTCACTGTTGCGTCCAAACTGCCCACTAACGAGGGCGGCTGCGGAATCGGAGATTGCTCTACCACACGGGACTCTCGGTAGCGCTCTACTGCTGTTTCATACCGCTCTAACTGGTCCAATAGTGGTAGCACACTTGCCAGCAAGGGATCCGCAGCCACCGCCTCAGCTGGACCTAGTGCAGGCAACTGCAATCCTCGCGAGCTTACATCATCCCAAGTCTGCCACTTGAACGTCGATACAATATCTTGCAAAGTTGCACTTGTCGTTGCCACCGATAAATTCAGCTGTCCCCCGTCGGTATTCGATCCAGAGGGTAGACTCACAAATCCAGTGACCTGATACTCACTCTCAAAGAGTTCCAAACTGGCTTGCGGAATCCTCACCTGCCCATCTTCAAAATTAAAGTCAACCTTGATCTGATCTGTCTGTACACTGGCAAATCTAAGGGAATCAATCTGAAGGGATCCTGTCGCCGTTTGCTCTGCCCAGTCGTAGGCCACCTCCCCATCCAACTGTCCACCTAAACTGTTCAAGGTCGACCCAGGCACCAAATCAGTGATTAAGGCTAACGGGACCTCAGCCACACTCACTTGTACTTCCGTCCCCGTTGTAGAGCCTCTAGCCATGAGGGATCCTTTCTTTACGGTGAAGTCTGTTGGCCTGAACTGATCATTCAGTGCCACCATGATCTGATCGTCATTTCCCTGCAGATCCAAGCGAGTCCCCCCTCCAGCGGCCGACCACACCACTGGGCCTTGCAATAGAGGAAATGTCACTCCCCCCACTTCAATTGACTCTAATGTCAAATCTCCCTGCAAATTCAAATTATCCAACGGCCCCGTTAAGTCCGCTGTCCCACTCACCTGTCCTTCAATATCAACGCCCTCAGGCAGCTGTGGCAGTGAGTTCAAGGCTATAGGCGGAACTTGGATGTCTAAGTCCAAATCCCCTAGCTCGATTGTCTGGGTATCCACTGGGATCCGTCCTTGTACCCTCGCCAACTCGCCGCCCTGGCTCTGTTGAACGACACCTTGCGTCACAACGAGATTGGATCCGTTCCACATGACATCTGCTTGCAACGGATAGGAAATGGGTCCTAATCCATCTGCAAATTCAGCACGCCCAGCAGCTCTCAAGTCTGCCAATGTCAAGGCATCCGTTGGTACCTGCACCTCGAATTGCCCTGACACCACATCATCTAACTGCGGATTGAAAAAGCCTAAGTTCAAATCCACAGGACTGATCTGTCCCGTAATCTGGCCTTGCACTACTTGTCCATTCAGAGCCACATCACCTTGTCCCGCCAGGTTCAATTGCGCCTGTGGAATCTGCAAAATCCCATCTCGATACTCCATCTGACTCTGACCAGACACCTCCCCTCCGGAAGCCACGACATCCGCCATCACGGTGGGAGGTTCTGATCCAGAGAGTTGCACTTGAACAGATCCATTCAATGTGCCGACCGATCTCGGTAGCGTCACACCATACTGATTAGTCAATTGTGCTGTGCTAATATCACTCAACGCCAGTTGGAAGTTCGCCGTCACGGCGGATCCTAACTGAAGTTGCCCTTGTCCTGTTACGGTTCCACCAACCGTTTGCAATTGAATTGAATCTAGGGTGAGTCGTGACTGATTGAGGGCAAAACCCGTTCGATACGTTGAAACAGGAATACCGTCTACCTCTCCGGGACTAATGGAGTCTACCTGACCTGAAATTACCGGCTGTTCTAGAGCTCCCGTCAATGCCACCGTTCCTGAAATGTCCCCCTGAGCATTCCCCGGCAATTGAAAATTAAACGTTTGTTCTAATGCCTCCAATGTTGTTGCAGGCACTGTCCCTTGTAGATTGTACTGACCCCCTTCGCCAAACTGAATCGGACCAGTCGCCATCAGCGGTACCTGACCGTAAATCCCCTCTACACGGTTAAGCCGCAATTGCTGATCATCGTAAATCAACTGCCCTTCAATGCGTGCAAACGTGTTAGGCACTCCCGGAATCTCAAATCCACCGTTAATCAACTCAGCATCTACCGCAACATCCAAAGGTCGATTGAGTTGCCACGTGACGTCAACTTCAACATCGGAGCGTCCAGTAATGTCCGTCATGGGTAGATTCTTAACCAGACTGGGCAGTAGATCTAAGGGGATTTGCTCTCCTTCAATTGTCACATCCACCTGGCGAGCCAAGATATCTGCCTGTCCCCGTAAATCAACGGAGCGGCCATTCAACTGTGCCTCAAGCTCGAACACCGCATCACGATTTCTACTCGCTGGATCTGTTTCTTCACTCAGGATCCGATCCAATCGCAACAATCCGTCTCCCTGCACATCTGTGAAGAAGCGTTGGGATCCTTGCAGAGGAATCGCCGTCACCTGCCCTGCGTTTAGACGCACATCAATATCCCCGATGGGGAGGGGGACACCAGAACCACCAGCAGGCGGTGATAGCTGCAGAACGGTCCAACCTCGATCCAGCCTTTCTTGAATCAGAATGTGGGGAGCTTCCAACGTCACAGTCACCGGAATCTCACGCGTCCAGAGCCACTGAGCAACATCAGCCGATAGGACCACAGATTGAACATTCAAGAGATTCTCAACGCTGCTCTCTCCGATCACTGCTTGTGTCGGCCAGATAAACTCCAGTTCACCCAGTTCGACATCGCGATTCAAAATGTCGGACAACTGCTCTTCCAGTTGCGGCAGTACGTACTCTGTGATGTACCGACGGGCTCCCCAAGCCGCTCCCCAAGCTCCGGCCCACAAAGCCAGGCCTATCACCACTACACCCCCCCCCACAAACCGCAGCCGCCCCCCTATCGATCGAGAAGGGCTGCTGGGTTCAGTCTCAAATGGTTCCGTCTTAGATGAAGGAGGCAAAGGTTGAGAATCAATCGGCCCAGAGTCAGATGACGAATGGGGGGTCGCAGCAGGATCCTGGTGCATCAGCGATACAGATGGAGGACTCTCATTTGAGGTCACCGTAGAGGGGGTAGGCCTGGACTGAGACTGGTGGACCTGTGTAGGCCGTTCAGCCGAGTCACGCCACCCTGAGGACGGCAAAGATGGGGCGACTTTGGAGAACTCTCGTCGCTTACCCTGCTGCTTGTTAGGAGTCTTAACCACCCTCACACCACCCCGTCACCACTATCTCTAAAGTCTCTACTATAAATGGATCCTTGTGATGGTAAGCTACTCCACACTAGGAGGCGAATCTAGTGACCAATGGGTACCAGAACCAGCCTTGTCAATATCGGGCTAGCCATGTATGACCCTGATAGGTATGGGCTAACCTCGTACCAGACACACTGCGTATCCAGGTTGTCACTGGTCTAAGGGCCAGAGCTACACTAGATGCCTAGTTTGCCCTGAGACACTCACTTGATTCTTACAGTGCTCATAGTGAAGGAGTAGAGCCATTCCAGAACCACTCTCATTAACCGTCAGCTTACGCGGTAGCCAGGAAGTTATCAATAACTGTCGAGTTTTCCATTTAACGGGACTGCTCGATGCGTTTTCTGAGCCCGTATTCCGCAAGATCGTCACCCGAATGATTGATGAAGGACCTCAAAATGTCGTTCTAGACTTATCGGGGATTGATTTCGTTGATAGCTCCGGAGTTGGGGCGCTCGTCCAAATTGCTAAGCAGATCCAAAACTATGAAGGATCCTTGCAGGTGGTCAGTAATCCCCGCGTTACCCAGACAGTCAAGCTGGTGCGTCTAGAGCGCTTCTTGGTCCTGCGGTCCTCTCTAGAAGAGGCGTTAGCGAACGTTCCGTCTAACTCAGGGGCTAGCTCCGATAGCGATAGCTCGACCCCACCAGACTCTAAATAGACTCATCCCCACGAGCATCACTTATGCCAACACTTTGGGGAATCAGTGTAGGCCCCGGTTCACCTAACTGGTTAACTGTGCAAGGTCTTGAAATTCTTCGCGCTACCTCTGTGGTTGCCTGTCCACAGAATCGTCAGGGTCAACCTGGCTTAGCTTACAGTATTGCACAACAGTATCTACAACCTCACCAGCGGATCCTGTCGCTCCATCTCCCCTTTATCCAGGATCGTGAGCAGCTCGAGCGTGCCTGGCACCAGGCTGGTACAGAGTTAGTCACTCAGCTTCACCAAAATCAGGATGTTGTGTTTCTCTCTGAAGGAGACGTTAGCTTCTACAGCACATTCACTTACGTAGCCCGTAAAGTTCATACCTTGGATCCGACGCTGACCATTCGGGCGATTCCAGGAGTCTGCTCACCGCTAGCTGCCGCTGCACAACTTGGGATCCCGTTAGCCATTGGTGAGGAAAAGATTGCGGTCCTACCGGCCCTGTATTGCGTAACTGACCTTCCTCAAGTCCTGGCATGGGCCAACACTGTCGTCTTGATTAAGGTTGCTTCCGTATTTAGACGGATCTGGGCTCAGCTTTCAGAAGCCAATCTGCTAGAGCATGCTGCTTTGGTGGAAGCTATCGGACAGGAGCAAGAGCGAGTTTGGCCAACCTTAGTTACATTAGAGACTTACCAGCCGCCCTACTTTTCCCTGGTGATCATCCGCATACCCCAAAAAGATTAGGATCTTAGAAAGATTAGGATCCTAATGTCCGCATAACGAGATTAAAATAGCAGCACCTGCCTCAAAGTCACGGGTGAAATCCCACCTCACTTCTGTAGTAAAGAAGATAGGGCTTGGGTAAAGTTGTCAGTGTGAACCAATGGCTTTACGCTTGGGTCATAGAGACCTACGACCGAGCTCAATGTCGACTAAGTATACTAGGTGATATTGCAAGTGGTACCCCTTCCCTACCCACAGACAGTCGATTTCGTTGGTATGCAAAGCCGGGATCTCAATTTGGAGAATGCCGAGATTTTGGTAGTGGATGACACTCCCATCAACCTCCACTTGCTGTCTCGGATCCTGTCAAAATTAGGGGCTAACCTCCGCAAAGTGTCTTGCGGTGAAGATGCTTTACAGGTTATTCAACAGAGGGTGCCGGACATCATCTTGCTAGATATCTGCATGCCAGGGATGGATGGGTTCGAGGTGTGTCGTCATCTCAAAGCCTCTTCCCTCACGCAAGATGTACCCGTTATTTTCATCACGGCCTTGACAGAACTCTCTGACAAATTAAAGGCCTTTGAAGTGGGTGGTATTGACTATATTACCAAGCCCTTTCATAACCAAGAAGTCCTAGCCCGTGTACGTAGCCACTTGATGATCCAGCAGCTTCAGAAACAACTCCAGATCCAGAACCAATATCTGCAAACCGAGATTCAAGAGCGCCAGCAGACCCAGGCTGCCCTACAGGCCGCGAATGCCAAGCTAGATAAGGTCAATAAAAAGCTAGAGTTTCTAGCTACCCACGATGAATTAACGCAACTGGCTAACCGGCGTCATTTCAATGACTATTTGCATCGAACTTGGCGGCAGATGCTCCGTGAGAAACAACCCCTGACTCTGATTCTGTGTGATATTGACTACTTTAAGCGTTACAATGATACCTATGGTCATGCTGCCGGTGATACCTGTCTATCAAGAGTGTCGACGGCCCTGCACCAGGCTATTCAACGTCCCTTTGATCTGGCTGCTCGCTACGGTGGGGAGGAATTTGCTCTCATTTTGCCCGCAACCAATGCAATTGGAGGGATGCACGTAGCAGAAAGAATTCAACAGCTTGTGAAAGCGTTAGACATTCCTCATGTAGCCTCTGGAGCTAGTCAAACCGTTAGCCTCAGCATTGGTGTCACAGCAGCGGTACCGGATCCCTCTGGTGCACCAGAGCACTTGCTGGGAACTGTGGACAAAGCGCTCTATCATGCTAAGGAAAATGGACGAGATCGGATTACCTTCCGGGTTCTTGAACACAAACTATTTATGGCCTAGCCAACCTGAGAATGGCCCAAAAAACAAACTTCACTATTCAACAGTTAACCCGTGACAACGTGGACCTCATGAGAGCCTTGCTGCACATGTTCGGTGAGGCCTTTGAGGATATAGAGACATACTCCCATTGTCAGCCGAGCTCAGAGTATCTCCGCCGCTTACTGAGTGGTGAAACCTTTGTGGCCCTGGTTGCCCTCAAGCAGGAAAAAGTCATTGGGGGGCTGACAGCCTACGAATTACAGAAATCTGAACAAGAACGCAGTGAAATCTACATCTACGATTTAGCCGTTGCTGCCTCTCATCGTCGTAAAGGTGTTGCTACAGCCCTCATTCAGGACCTTCAGCGAATCGCAGCGCAACGAGAGGCTTACGGGATTTACGTTCAAGCTGACCTGGGTGACGAGCCCGCTACTGCGCTCTACACAAAATTGGGTCAAAAAGAACATGTCTTACACTTTGATATTCCCATTGGCTGACTTGTTGGCTTGGCTGATTGGTTGACTGTTGGTGGCCATGTTAGTACAAGTTACTCAGTCGTCTCGGATCCGTCGGATCCCTTGCATCTAGGCGCGACTAATGTGTTGAATTGCCTCCACTAGCCGTTCGATGTCCTGCTCTGTGGTGAAGTAATGAACGGAAGCTCTTAAACAAACCGGATCCGGAATTGACCGTAACAGGATCCCTTGGTTTGCCAAAGTGGCTTCAACATGGGCAGGGGTGTGTCCCTCCAGAGTGAAGGCAACCAGGCCGGATTCAGGCGGATCCTGTAGGAGGCAGTGCACACCGGCCATATCACGGAGCTGAGACCAGAGCTGTCGTGCATTTTGAACTTGACGAGTATAGCGATCCTGAGCCGGGCCAAATTGATCATGGCAGCGGAGCGAAGCCTGCCAACCAATGAGTAGAGGCCAGCCGGTGGTGGAGACTTCGTAGATGCTTGCGGAGTTTTGCCCGTAGAGACCTCGCCATCCTACAAAGGTGGCTGAAATGCGCTGCTGAGCCGCTTCAGAAAGGTAGAGAGCCCCCACTCCAGATGGACCACAGAGCCATTTATGTCCTGTAAACGCGTAGTAATCAACGCCTGTTGCGGGTAAGTCCAACGGTAGAACACCTGCAGATTGCGCCGCATCAACGTGAAGGAGAACCTCTCGTTCATGACAACACTCGGCCAACGCTTTGAGGGGGAGGACTCGTCCAGAGTTCCACAAAATATGGCTGAGCATGACCATCCGGCTGCGATCGGTCAGGTAGCTTTTCAACGTGGCTACAGGATCCTCACAGTCCTGCAGTGGAACCTCCACCACTTGCACCCCAAACCGCTCAGCTAAGGCTTGACCAATCGCCACCACTCCAGGATGTTCAGCATCTGTCAGGAGGAGTTGATCCCCTAATTGCCAGTGGACCCCCCAGGCTGGGATGTTCATCCCCACCGTTGTGCTGCTTGTCAAACAGATGCGCTCGGGCACCGTATTCAACATCGTTGCCACTTGGGTCCGCAGTTGAGCCACCTCCTCCTGCTGCCAGGTCGACACTTTAGTACAAAAGGGACCGGCCTCCTGTTCAAAGGTGAAGGCTTGGGCAATTGCCGCAGATGCTGGTTGGGGCAGAGGGCCTTGGCCACCATAATTGAAGTAGGCTTTGGTCTCAAGGGCAGGAAATTGGTGCCGAAAGGACAAGATATTAGGGACCGGAAAGACCGTCATGCAATTGCAGCTCCACTCAACATTTAAAAGTCAACTTCGTTTTCTTGACGGGATCCCAGGAGTTCCAGACGATCAACGATGATCACCGGCTTCTGACGCTCCTCTCCGGTGCTACGGTCATTCCAACGGTCAAATTTAAGGGATCCTTGAATCCCTACCAACTTGCCCTTACGCACATATTCCCCTGCAATTTCTGCCGTGCGGCCCCACATTTCCAAGTTGAACCAATCTGGCTTATCATCCCGACGGCCTCGGTTAACTGCCAAGACGAAATTGCAGACAACGCGCCCTGATTCAAAATAGCGGACCTCAGGATCTACCCCAGCCCGCCCAACTAAGTTAACTGAATTTAAACTCATAGGATCCTCTTTACACTGTTACTTCAACTACAGCTATTTTACCGGAGCCCTCATGGCAGCTCCATTCGATACAGCTCCATTCGACCGAGACCGGCCCGGGCTCAGTAGATGTAGACCGCACCTGATTCGCGTAGATCGAGACAATGGTCTCCAGAGACATCGCTCACCACCGTAACCTCCACCACGATCCAGTTCCCTGAAACTGTTGTAGCGTCGTACTGCACAGGTGACATCATCGGGGTATTGATTGCCAGACAATTTGGGATCCGAACGGTCGTCAATTCAACCTGCTCACCAGCTTGCACTTCTGTCACGATGGGCCGAGGATCCGTCAAGCCATACTCCAACGGGTACGGGGTGCGATTGACAATCCTGAGCTTCACCGGCTGTTGTGGACTAAACCACGTTTCCACGGGCCACACAGATCCTTGGGCTATCAAGGATCCTTGGGACATCAGGGATCCTTGGGCGACTACCGCATCACCCCCTAAACTCACGGTTGCAACCCATCCGATTGCCCCCATCACCCCGATTCGGCAGACCGATTTCAACATGGATCCGTCTCCACATCAACTCACCTTCATCATGGGGGGATGAGGAGCCACTGACAAGAGTCACCCTAAAGGTTTAAGCCTAATTTCAGACCGAGCAAAGCATGAGTCAGCAGGAGTCCTAGGATGATACTGCCCACGTATGCATGAGTTTTCCGAAGGACCGCCTGATTACCGCCAAATCCTGTCAGCGAAATGCCTCCGTTGATGGCCAGTAAGACAAGAACGGCGGATCCAGTCCAGAAATGCGGACTTGAGAGTAGCGGCTCACCTTGCATTACTAACGACAACAAACCGCCGGTATAGCCCAAAGCAATGAAGGTCGACATCCAGGGTGCCAGTTTACGGTGGCCTGCTAACGCTTCCTGTTTAACCTCCTCATCCTGGCTCAACCGACCTCGCCAGCCAGCCCAACCAACAAAACTCCCCATCACCACAACAACAATTCCCATCATCAACGGATGGCCCCAACGAACCACAACACCAGGCATACCAAAAGACTCAAAATAACCGGCAATCGGTTCTAAAGACTGACTTAACGCTTGGCCTGCAGCCGATACAGAAGTGAGTGCAAACATGGTTTCGATTCCAACGCGACAAGAGTGAACAAATGTAAAGCAGTCAACTCCTTAATTTTGGAGGTGAGTCTCCCCACTGTCTAGTCATCGGTGCCACCATCAGATCTGAGATAATTTTGCCTAACAACCTTATCGTCATGGATCCGGATCCCATCCTGATATCCCACTTCAAACAGGCCTCAACTGGGTACTCTCAGGACCCGTCAAGGCAATCCTAATACTCCTCTGCGGATCCTTCAGTGGCTGTCACGCATCAGTATGTAGCTATCGCAAATGACAGTGCACCGACATGGGGCAAACATGTTTTTACAATGAATGACTATGTAACTACACCGAACGACTATGTAACTACACCGAACGACTATGTAACTACACCGAACGACTATGTAACTACACCAAATGACTATGTAACTACACCGAACGAATATGTAACTATGCTAGATGACTATGCACTTAGGCTGAATGATTATGCACCCACGCCGGATGAGCGTGTCCTGCTCCCGACTGACTATGCATCATAGTTGAGTGATTGGGTACCGAGGCTGAATGACTTACATCAATAGCTATGACCACCAATTGGGTTGAGGCGACCGCAGAGTTGTACAATACTCTCGTTCTTGAAGTGAGTCGAGCGTTTCCCATGGCCATGATGCTTGTCGCAGCGGACCAGTCCCTAGAAGTTGAACAGTTGACGGATGTGGATCCTAACTGGAAGGGCATTAAATTAACAACGTCTGCCAATCAAAACGTCACCCTTTCCACTGGGGATCTTGTCAAACTCGAAGGCGATCAAGAAGGGGATTACGTAGTTGCGTATGTGCTGACGCCTGCAGCTCCCCGAGGGTGGCGCATTTTCCTCGCTCCGGTGGGTCCAGCGGGTGAAGGCGATGAACGGATGTTCGTTATCAAGGCAACTGGTTTACTCGGTAACCTTGTCCGGCGGAGTGTAAGGGAGTACACCGTGCCCTACGCCCAGCTGTCTGAAACCCTCAAACGCCTCAACAAATCTGGAGCTAAAGTGCTGAGCGTTACGGCAACAACTGACTACCCCAGCCGTACCTAACTCCCCTAGTGCAGGCATCAAAACGGATCCTGACAACACAGATTCTGGCGACACAGATTCTGGTGACACTGATGGACAGGCCAACTCTCAGGCAGGGTTGGCTTCAACTGTAACAGTCCTCCTGTTAACTCCTGTGTCAATCCCTACACTGACTGCTGTTATTAGCCCTCATATCAAATCAAAGTATCAAATCAAAAGTTGATCATGCTACCAGTCGATCGCCAGGGCTGATGTCAGATTAGCCTGTGAGACCTGCCTCCTCTCTTCAATTGGGGCGTTCAATTAGAGATAGACCAAGACCGTGGATCTAGACTGTCGATTAGTGATGTTGATGTAACCACTCAACCATTAAAGGATTTACCAAATCAGGTCGGTCGTCGTGGGGACAATGGCCCGTATCCGGGAGTCCCACAAATTGATAATCTACCCCAGGATCCACATAAGTTTTGAACCCGTGACCGCGCTGGATGGGGGTCCAAGGATCCTTTTCACCCCACATCAGTAGAATGGGCTGGTCTAGATGAGGCAGCAACTCTTCCGGTGGAGTTCCCGCTGGTGCTGCCAAAATGGAAGCAAACACCTTTTGAGCGCCCGGATCACACGAGGGTCGGTGCAGCAGGTCAACCAGTTCATCATCAATGGCAGCTGTGTTGCAGTAAACCTGCTTCAATGTGCTACGGATCCGATCTTTCTGACGCACTTGGTTAAAGAGGAAGGGGCCGGTAACCGGAGATGTAACTAGCGAGGTGAAGGCTCCCATAATCCATCGAAACGGAATCATCATTTCAGAGGGCCGATGGTTTAAACCTCCCGCACAGTTAAGCAGCACTAGCCCAGCCACAGCATCTGGATCACGAACAGCCAGCATCAAACTCATTAAGGATCCGATCGAATTGCCCACAAACACTGCCGGCTCCCGCACTACCTCTTGGCAAAAGGACTGCAAGAGCGATTCCCATACCGTCAAGTCATAGTCGACTGCCGGTTTATCGGATGCGCCAAACCCCAATAGATCGGGAGCGTAAACGGCGTACCCTGCCGCGACCAAGTCTGGAATGGTGTGACGCCAATGACCCATCGATGCACCAAACCCGTGCACTAAAACCACAGGTCGCCCCGATCCCTGGACGGTGTATCGGATCGTGTGTCCCTGCCAAGTCCAAGAGAGCGTGTCAAAAGTGGGAGAGAGAGTAGCAGTCATCCTGGGATCCCAAGCGCGATAGGTCTAACCTCCTCATCATAAATGGACTAAAGCGACTACAACGGATCCGATGGGCCAGGCCTAACTGCTGATGGCGATCTAGAAACCAATAAGGTGAAAGATCAGTAGTCGATCCTGGGTTATAGTGCCTATGCTGTAACAGTCGAGCTGAGTGTACGCTGTGGTTACTCCTTCATCCCTAGCGGTACAGACGGGATCCTCTTCCATCGATAACTCCTTGAGCCACCCACCGGCGGGACCTGGAGCATCGGGTAAACCCCCCTGGTTACGGGTGAAAGCACCCCAAGGCATTCAGGTGGGGGATGTCAAAGATCTCTTACGAGACCTCAATCTCAATACTGTGTGTGAAGAAGCGTCCTGTCCGAATTTGGGCGAATGTTTCGGCAACCGGACAGCAACCTTCTTGATTATGGGTCCAGCGTGTACCCGGGCCTGTCCCTATTGCGATATCGATTTTAGTAAGCAGACTCAGGCCTTGGATCCGACTGAGCCCACTCGACTAGCTGAGGCCGTACAGCGGTTGCGGTTGCGTCATGCTGTGATTACGTCTGTAAACCGGGATGATCTACCTGATGGGGGAGCGAGTCAGTTCATCGCCTGTATGGCGGCCGTTCAGCAGCTGATGCCCTTGACCACGATCGAAGTCTTGATTCCAGACCTGTGTGGGAATTGGGATGCACTAGCAATGATTGTGCAGGCTCGGCCCACTGTGCTCAACCACAATATTGAAACAATCCCGAGGTTGTACCGACGAGTCCGACCTCAGGCAGACTATGCTCGATCTCTGGAGCTCCTCCAACGAGCCCGAGCTCTTGACTCAAAGCTCTATACCAAATCAGGTCTCATGGTGGGCTTGGGTGAAACGGTAGACGAGGTCATCGATGTCATGACAGATCTCCGCCAAGTGGGCTGCGACATTGTGACAATTGGTCAATACTTGCAACCCTCTCCCAAACATCTGCCTATCGTAGAATATGTCCCTCCCCAGACGTTTGACCGATGGAAGAGCATTGGGCAAGAGCTGGGCTTTGCTCAAGTGGTCTCCTCTCCCTTAACGCGCAGCTCCTATCATGCTGAAGCAGTTCAAGATCTGATGAAAACGTCTCCCAAAGCTTAGTGCTTAGTCTCAGCCTCATTTCAAGTCCAGGTTAATAAACGTTGTTCTTTGGTCCTCGCCCACCCAATTAACCCAGTGAATGAATCCAGGGAGAAAACAATAGTAGCTAGTCGTATAAACAGCTACAGTTACCCACAGGGAATACCCGGTTTAAAACTCCCTAGCCAGACGTCAAAATGATATTTAAGAGTAATTAAGTCATAGTTCAGTTTTGGTTTATGATTTAGTTTGAAATAGTACGTATGTTTCAACACTACATTAGCTAGTCTCCTGAGTATGCTTGATGTGACACTCCCAACTGACTGCGATGCTTGTGTCCACCCAGCTAAGGCGGGGACTATGGCTGGATTTGATGTGGTAGAGACTGATAATGACCTACATGAGGACTCGCGCGAGACAGCCGCATCTGATTTAGGATCCGTGTCATTCGAGATATTTTTCATTCGGTCTCCCCAGCCAATGGTGATAGTCGATGCTAGGGGACGATGCGTTAATGTCAATTATGCTTTTTGCCGTCTTTTGAATTGCTCAAGTGGCCCTCTGCTAGGGATTTGCCTTACCGATCTGCTAGTCGATGGCGAAACTTTAGATCTTCAGGCTCCGGATCCACAGCAACTCAGACTACAGGACTTTGACTCACGGATCCTGACGGTTGAGGCGGCGGTAACGGCAGAGTTTCTGCCCGGTCGTCACCTCATTATGCTCACTGATGTTTCAGAGCTCAGTCAAACATTACAGCACCATCAAGAACAGCTTGAGGTTTTTTACCATGTCGTGAGTGCATTACCGTATCCCGTGGTGCTGCGGGATAGTGATGGGGCGATCCAGTTTGTTAACCCAGCGGGTCAGGATCTAGCTGTCATGGCTGCTGAACCAACCTCACCCGAGCGAAAACCCGACACTACACTTAGGCGATGGATCCTACAAGATGGGACTGAGCAGTGGTTCAGAGTGGTTTCAGTCCCTATCCCACTACCGTCTCAAGCGGAAGGGCAACTGATTACAAAAGTGGACATCACAGATGAGAAACGACATCATGATTACTTGTATCTGAATGCTCGCAAAGAACAGATCATCAACACCATTTATCAAGGGATCCGGCAGGTTTGGGATTTGCGGGAGTCCCTCGGTACGGTTGTAGAGCAGGTAAGGCAAACCTTTGGATTGGATAGTGTTGAACTATTGCAGTTCAGTCCCAAGCGCCGCCAATGGAGTAGGCTGGCCCAAAGTCAGAATAGTGAGCCGGTGATAACTGACATTAGCTCACTATTGCTGACTAACTATCAAGGTATTACAGACTTACTCCGTCAGTTTGAAAGTGTTCAACTAGAGCAACGATTAGGGTCCACACCTCCTGGCCAAGCGACATGGATCCTATTACCTCTACCTGTAAATGAGCGACTATGGGGTGTTCTGTCGTTGATGGCGAACGGATCCTTGCATCCATTTAGCATTGAGCTGTTCAAAAGCGTTGCATACCACCTTAAAACAGCGATTGAGCAATTTGACGCTGCTCAACGAACCCGCGATTTAAATCGTTACTTGGAAGCTCAGGTCCGCAAGTCAACGACTCAATTAGATAAGCTGGTAACTTATAAATCGTTATTGCAACACTTAACAGACAAGGTCAGAGATAGCCTTAACGAAACGGATATCCTTCGGATAGCGGTTCAACAGCTGGGCCAAGTCTTGGGGGTTTATTCCTGTGATATCGGCATCTATAATTCCCACCTCGGTCACTCCATTATTACCTATGAGTATCAAAGTGGGAACTCACCCACACTGTATCAATCCATTTCCTTTGATGAGTACCCAGATATCTATCGCCAGTTACTGGCAGGACAACACTTTCAATTTTGTGTCACAGAAACAACGTCTTCGGCTAAATTTTATGAGTACTGTACATTTCTAGCCTGTCCCATCACGTTATCTTCTGATGAGGGAGTGGAGATCTACGGCGATTTGTGGATAGTTGATGTCGCTGAACGTCATTTTAATGCTTTGGAAATTCAACTGGTGCAGCATGTCGCTACTCAATGTGCCATTGCGATTCGGCAGGCTCGTTTGCATCAGGCCACTCAGGCGCAGGCCAGCGCGTTAGAACGTTTGAATCTTTTGAAAGATGATTTTCTCAGTACTGTATCACATGAGTTGAAGACCCCGTTGACTAACATGCGCATGGCCATTCACATGATGCGGTTGTCTGAGGCGAAAACACCTTTGGATCCGAAGCAACAGCAGTACTTGGCGATGCTGGCCCGAGAGTGTGAGCGAGAAGTTGAACTGGTTAATGATTTGCTCAATCTGCAACAACTGGAAGCGGACAGTTTTACGCTAGCCCCAGGAGAGGTTGATCTGAACCGCTGGTTATCGCAACTGTTAGCAGACTATCAGCCTTCGATTGATGAGCGTCAACAGACTTTAACCGTCTACCAGCCTGAGTCATTACCGACGATTGTGACAGACTCTGCCTGTTTAACCCGGATCCTTAGGGAGCTCTTAGTTAATGCCTGTAAGCATACGGAACCCCACGGATCTATCTTCCTCAACATCACCGCTGAGCCGGATCCTCGTTCATCTCAGCCTGAGACCTATAATCTAACGTTGCAGGTGGATAATACGGCTGTCATTCCAAAATTAGAACTTGACCATCTCTTCGACCGTTTTTACCGTGTGCCACAACAGGATCGCTGGCAGCAGGGCGGCACGGGACTGGGTCTCGCTTTAGTTAAACGATTAGTCGATGCCCTACAGGGCTCTATCCAAGTCATTAGTCAAGACGGCTGCACAACATTCAGGGTCATGATGTCAGTAGCAGGGATAGCTGATGGATGTTGTATTCCGTCCACATAGTTCGTTTTGTCTGATTGTTCGTTTTGTCTGATTGAGTCTCTTGGCATGACTTCTCGACTTGTTCTCTCAGAGCTGGACATAGAGGATCCTGACACCAAGACTAGGCAGCTAGGCTAAGGTCTGTCTATGGTAAGAGGAATGCTGTCGTTATTGGCTGGGATTGTGATTCACAATGCATAAGAACGTTAAAGGAGTCAGACCAGCTTTGGCTCTGGTGGTTGGTCTAGTGTGTCTGGCTACATTGTTTGTGGGTCGGGTGATCGGGGATGGAATACCCCATTCTCCACTCATGGGTTTGGCAACATTGCATCAGTTGGCGGATACAGCTGTTCCCTATAAAGTGGCTATGGCCAGTGCAAGACCGGTGATGGTGGAATTTTATGCAGACTGGTGTAGCGTGTGCCAGTCGATGGCTCCTCTGGTGGAATCGCTGCATCAACAGTATGGGGAGACAATTGACTTTGTGATGGTGAATGTAGATGAGCCCCAGTGGGGATCTGTGTTGAAACAGTACGGGGTGAGAGGGGTACCTCACTACGCTTTTATTGCATCTGACCATACCTCAGTTGAGTCTCTAGTTGGGTCTTACCCACTTTCTATTATTGTGCAAAAGCTAGAGGCATTAAGTTAATTGAATGCATTCACTAGTCCGGCACGTTCAGAGCACCGTTCTGTTTCAAGACCTGTTTTTGATCGGCAGTAAGCCCAAGCGCATCGGTGAATAAGGCTCCAGCCACTTTAATCTGTGTCAACGTTGTATCTGCTAGATTAGCACCTTCTAAATTCGCTTCTCGAAGATCAGCCTGGCTGAAGTTACATCCACAGAGGGTTGCGCCTTCTAAATTCGCTTCAAAGAGGGAGGATCCTTGAAAGTTGACATTGATCGCGAGGAGGCCTGGGGCAATGACTGCATCCAGCTGAGCGGCTTGGCAATCGGACTCGTAGAGGTAGCTCAGACGTAGGTCAGTCGCGACGAGAATCGCCTTCTGCAATTGGGTGTGGGCTAGTCGAGCTCGGGGCAATCGGGCTCTAGAGAGTTGGGCTTCAACCAAGAGGGTCTCCGTGAGATTGGCGCTGTCCCAGAGACTATCGGCCAGTTGAGCACGGGTGAAATTAGCTTGAAAACAATCGGCAGCACTGAGATCGGCCTTGATAAGGGAAGCCTGGGAAAAATTGGCATGACGGGCACTACACTCAGCTAGCTCTGCTTCGTTCAAGGATCCTTGGGTCAGAGTAGCCTCATCAAGGATCGCACCATGAAACCGGGCCTTGTGAGCTTTGACCGCAGGTAATTGAGCCTTGTCCAATCGGGCAGCAGTGAGTTGTGTGCCGTTGAGGATTGCTTCAGTTAAATTGCACTCTTTTAACAACGCGCGGATCAGCAGTGCTCCTGAAAAATCAGTCTGTTGACAGGAGGCCTGCGATAGATTGGCCAGACGAAGATAGGCTTTTTGAAAGTTTGCTTGGTCTAGTACAGCAGATTGGAGGTTGACATGACTAAGCTCAGCACGGGCTAAGGATCCTCCCTGCTCCAGGGTGCTCAGAACCTCAGCGGTGGTAAACAAACTCATCTTCAAGCCTCCTCACGACAATGATAGTAAACTAAGCATCCTTTACTAAAACCAAATCCCCTTCCACCTTGACTTCAATACTGGCAAGGGGTTCAGTGGCAGGACCTTGAACTAGAGCCCCCGAGGGTTCAAAGCGGGAATCATGACAGGGGCACACAAAGAGGGTCTCATCTGCATCCCACTCCACCAAGCAGCGTTGATGAAGACAGGTGGGGTTAACGGCAACAATACCCTCACTATCTGTTTCCACAATCAACACAGGCCCTTGTTCAAACCCCTCTTCGAGGAGAACTCCACTAGGGTTGGCGGAGAGCTCCGCCGTTGTGGTCCCTGACTTGAAGCCCTCTGCGGTAGCCTCTGCGGACGGATCCGCTAGTTGAGTGGAGGGGGCTGCCGACGGGGCCTCTGCGTTGGAGGTGGGTTCGGCGGTTTCTGCTGAGTCATTTGATTGGCACGCGGTTAAGGCCAAGGGCAAGGATCCGACTAAGAGGCTCAGAGCTCGAATTCGGTTGAGGAATAGGCGGCGTGGAATAGACGGATTGGAGATCACCATAGCAAAGGATCCAATGGGGAAACGACAGTAAGGGGATAGGGACTGGGTGACATGGCTAAGGAGGGTCAGACTAAAGTTGAGGCTATGTCGATAGAGCTGGAGTAATTGTAGCTGGGGCTACTTTCACAGGGACGGTTGTAGTTTAGTTAAGTGGTCTATGGGGTAGACAAGGATCCTTAAGCATCGCTACCCTTATCTCCCCCCTGTTACCTATCCTCATCGCGTACAGCCTTGCTGAGTACAGCTTTGCTAAAGAATATAGTCTTACTCAAGAAGACAGTTTCACTCAAGAAGACAGTTTCACTCAAGAAGACAGT
>CAYUEE010000009.1:34094-60700 GCA_964443615.1 uncultured bacterium
ACTCAAGAAGACAGTTTCACTCAAGAAGACAGTTTCACTCAAGAAGACAGTCTTGCTAAAGAATATAGTGTTGATGAACAAAGTCTGCGTAACGTTAACCAATTTAAGCATTCGTATCGGTCGCTTAGGGGACCCCCTATTACCTGCCAATTTCGCTCAAAATAGCGTTCAACTTTAGATGCTTTTAGTGATGTTCAGACTTTATCCCTGCGATCCTGACCAAGTTGATTGTCGTCTCGATTCACTCCTAGATTCTGCCCCCTGTACGACTGCTTGTGGAGCCGTGAGCCTTCTAGACAGAGCAGAGGCTCGCAGAGCTGTCGAGCTCGATGACCGTTTTGAAGGGGATCCCATGATGGTCAAAGCGGTTGAAGAATTTATTGATGAGGGTAAACCGGTCTACTTGTTTGAAGTCTGGTGTCGCTACAAACAAGGTCGCTGTCCCCACCCTCGTGATTGCCAAGCCAAACTCGAAGAACAGTAGCAGAACACTGAAGCGATTGCCTTGTCTGGTTGTTTTTTGTTTGCCAGGATCCTCTTCTGATTATGCCAGCCCCTTGGGACCCAGCCCTTGAACTAGCGACTCTCACGGAGGGGGATCCTGTCTTATCCGTGGCGGGGGTATCGGCCTACATTCAGACACTGGTTGAGGAGGATCCTTATCTGCGACGCTTGTGGATTACGGGGGAGGTATCTAGTTATTCCCCCCACCGCAAGGGGCATCTCTTTCTGTCGTTGACGGATCCGCAATCGGGAGATGTTTTAAAAGCTGTGGTGTGGGGATCCCAAGTTCCACGTTTGACTTTTTGGCCGAGAGTGGGTCAACAGGTGATCGTGCTGGGACACATTCGCACCTATGGCAGAGGTAGTACGTATCAATGCCAGGTGTGGGATATCTTACCGGCGGGAGAGGGGTTGCTGGCCCTGCGCTACCAACAGTTGAAGTCCCGCTTAGCTGCTGAAGGTTTATTTGATCCGGAACTCAAGCAACCGTTGCCCCCTCATCCGCAATGTGTGGCTGTTGTCAGTTCACCTCAAGCGGCAGGATGGGGTGACATTCAACGAACAGCTCAGAGCCGGTACCCTGGGCTACTGGTTTTGCTGTCTCCGGCCACTGTTCAAGGGGATAGTGCTCCTGTATCGATTGTGCAGGCAATTGCCCGAGTGGTTAGGGATCAACGTGCTGAAGTCTTGATTGTTGCTAGAGGTGGCGGTGCGGCTGAAGATCTCGGCTGCTTCAATGATGAACGCGTGGTGCGGGCGATTGCGGACTGTCCGATTCCGGTGATTACAGGTTTAGGTCATCAACGCGATGAAACCCTGGCAGACTGGGCGGCTGATGTTTGGGCTCATACCCCTACGGCTGCAGCGGAACAGGCGATCCCAGACCTATCTCAAATTGAACAACGTCAGGCGCGACTGAGCGAGCAGCTTCACCAAGTTGTGACAGACTGCATGGCTGATCAGGCCCGCCATCTACTGGATCTACGCTCGACGTTGCAGGCCTTGCAGGTTGATCGGCTCCTAGATACCCGGCAGCAGGATCTCAAAACCTATCAGCAGGCGCTGCAACGGGCGGTTCAAACCCGACTCCTCCAAGCCGACCACCATCATCATCTGCTGCACAGTCAACTGCAAGCTTTGGATCCGCAGGCAATTCTCAAACGGGGCTATGCTCGAGTTCGCACAGAAGCGGGAACTTGGATCCGAACGCCTGAGGTGGCTGACGGATCCGTTCTAATTCTGGAATTAGCCTCCGCTCAGTTGCGAGTGCGGGTGGAAGCGACCCTCACTGAGTCTTGATCAATCACTTCACGAGTCAATCTCTAAGCGTGATTAATCACCGTCATCATCACCGCCACCACTGATGTCTTCACTTAACTGTTGAATGTTGCGAATAATTTGAAGCAGCGTGGCAAACGGTAGAATGGGTCGCTGGACCAAGGTTAAGGCATTGCCAATCTTGGAGATCCGGGAGTTATCGACGACAATCACGTCCGAGTTTTGCAGCAGGGGATTGGTTTCTTCGTTAACATCAGCCTCAAAGTTAATCGCAATCTCTCGCTGAGTGACGGTTCCATTGGGATTTAAGCGTAACAATTCAACCTTACTGCGATTCGCTTCTTCGGTAAATCCTCCCGCTGTGAGCAGGGCTTGGTTCATAGAACTGATAGGAGGTAATTCCAATGTTCCAGGAGCCGCCACTTGGCCCACAACGCTAACTTGAATACTTTCAGGGGCTAGGCTAGATGCGGCTAGTCGTGACGCTTCGGACAAAATGACGTTCTCAGCTTCATTGATGACTACTGTATCTCCATCTAACAAGATAGGTGCACTGGCCCGGTCTCCCTCCTGCAATAAAACCCAGAGGTTAACACTGAGAATCTCATCAACCCCGGATGGTTGCGGTCGCCGAATTTGAACATCCCGAACATCGGCCTGTTGAGTCAACCCCCCAGCCAGCTGAATCAGGTTGGTAATACTCGGAACATCACCCGCATTAATTTGAAAGTCATACACTCCAGGTAGGTTTACGGATCCAATGATGGCCACTCTCAGGGGGCGGACCGTTTCTTCTAACGATAAGGTTACGATCGGTCGCTTCAGAAAAGGGTCGTACAGCTGTCCCAGTAGTGTTGAGGCTTCCTGTAAAGTGAGGCCTTGCACAGAGACGGTATTAATCAAAGGCAAGGTGATTGTGCCATCGATCAGGATCCGTTGTGTGCCACTGAACTCAGGGACCCCGAACACTCTAATGACTAGGACATCCCCTGGCCCTAACCGATAAACTCCCCCTTCACGAGCAGAGCGGATATCAAAGCCGAGATTGTTTGGATCCTGGGCTGGGACCGGGTTTGCGTTAGGGTTTGCGGGGGGGGCTAAGTCAAATTGATTAGGAGCGCGGGTGGGGAGCGGAGCGGCGTGGTTTTTCTGCAGGTGGGTATTGTTTGGGTGGGGGGGGGAGGTATTTGTGGGCTGGGCTGGACTAGGAGTTGGAGCTTGAATCGGATTATCCGGTTGACTTAATTCCAACCCCGGTTCCGATTCAATAATAGTAGAAGGTAAATTAGGATCCTGTTGTGCTGGGGTGTCGAGAGGATCCGCCTGTGGTGATTCAGAGGGTTCAGATCCAGACGAGTCAGGCAACTCAATGGTATCCGCGCCAGGATCTAGCAAGTCCACAGCTGATTGGGCGTAGATGGGTGCCTCAAATCCTCCAACCATTAAGAGGATCCCTAAAAAGGTTTGCAGGTGGGGGCGTACCACATACCACTGCAGTTGCAAGCGTGGGCTTGACATTGCTCTGACCAGCCGTCTGAACTGCCCCCAACTATACTCTAGGACCTTCGGAATCGGTCAACTTTTATCCAAGCGATGCTAGGACAACGGGCTGTCTGTCACGGAACCTCTCAAGATTGAATGACAATTTCGCAGGATCCAATGCGCGGCAGAGGGGATTGGATCCGACAAGAACAAATGTTAGTTTCATCCTCAGCACAGGTTGGCTATTAATTCAAATTAATCAAAGTTTAATCCTCACTACTGATGTTCTTAAAAAAAAGTTAATGGAATTTGTATTTGCATCTGAAGAAAATGAACTTATTCTCCCATTAAACTAATATATTATACTAACAAGTCATTACTTACAGATAGTAATTAGCAAGCTAAAATAACAAAGTAATTTAATGGAATTGTTTAACTATTAAGTTGGAAGTATTGTGTTACAGCAAAGACTACTTGTTCAACTATTAAAGGCAACTAAAAAATTGCAATAAGTAATTAAGCTGTTGTAAGAAATAACTAAGCCGTTGCAAGGAAAAACTAAGCTGTTGCAAAGAGTAACTAAGCCGTTGCAAGGAAAAACTAAGCTGTTGTAGGGAGTAACTAAGCTACCGCAAGAAGTAACTAAGCTGTTGTAGGAAGTAACTAAGCTACCGCAAGAAGTAACTAAGCTACTGCAAGAAGTAACTAAGCAATTTTAATAAAAATAAAATCAAGCATAAGAAGCAATTAAGTTGCTGCAGTTAATATTTGAGGGACAGTTAAGCCTGAATAGGCTAGGTCGTAGCAATCTTAGCCACAGCTAGAACTGTTACAAAGTCCTGATGTAGTAGCCATTTTATTGGGATGTAAGTTTCAATGTAAGCAATGTCATTAATATGATTGGCTATGAATACAGATCCGTTAGTTGTCCCTATTAATCAGATTTTGGAAGAGAGCCGGCTGAAGGTAGCGGTGGCACGAGACCATATGGAGCAGCTAGGTCGGTTTGGCATCAGCAGTGAATGGCTTGATCAGGTTGAACAGGAGATAGCAAGGGCTCAATCCACACCGAGTTATAACGAACAGCTGGATCGTCTTAAGTCATTAACCGTTGCTAAGAATGCTAAACTCGCCGACTGCGGCCAATGGGGACGCGAACTCCGCTTACGTCTAGAGTTGGTATATGGGAAAAAAGGGACTCCCCCTATGCCGTTTCCCGCCAAAGAGTGGGCTCAGTCCGAGCGGAATGAATCTAAAATGATCACCCTATTCCCCCGCCTGATTAAAATTGCCACCACGCAAGCCGAGGACCTCAGCCAAGCCGGTCAAACAGACGCTGATATTGCTCAAGGATCCCAACTCCTGCAAGACCTGATTAAAACCAATCAAGCCCAAGAAGAATACAACCTATTACGCACCCAAGAAACAGCTCAACGGCGAGCCATCTTTCGGCGACTTTATGATGCCGTCAATCGCATTAATCAAGTGGGACAAATGGTCTACACCGAGGATCCTTCAACCCAGCGTCTATTCCGCAGCAATTGGTTTCAAAGTAGCTCGCCTGAAGAGTCAGGATCCGTTGAGACCGTCGATATGTCTGATGTCGAGGATCCGGGTGTGGAGGAGTAGCGACAAGCTATCTGATCACGGCATTGGGGCAAGAGTCGACTTCCTCCAGTACACTGCAACGATACACGCCTCAGCCCTGGTTTTTCGGTTCAAAGGAACGATCTATCGTGCTAGACACCCTTACTTCACTGGTGCAGTTGGTCATCTATGGCATCATCCTGGGCAGCATCTTGGCCTTAGGTGCAATCGGTGTCTCATTGACCTTTGGGATCCTGCGCTTTGCCAACTTTGCTCACGGTGATTTGATGACCATGGGCGCTTACTTTGGCCTCACCGGTCTCTGGATTGGATCCGCATTAGGCCTTCCGGGATGGCTACAAGTTGGGTTCTCCATTCCCGTCGCACTTGTCGCTACCATCGCCGTGGCACTCCTCACCGATTGGCTTGTGTTCCGCTATTTCCGCCGCCGGGATCCGGTTATTTTGCTGATTTCCTCCTTCGGCATTGGCCTCATTTTCCGGAGTTTGGTGCAACTGCTTTGGGGGTCTGATAACCAGGTCTACCGCAACGGCATTCAAGTCCCCTATCAACTGTTTGGCCTCCGCATCAAACTGGATCAAATTATCATCATCGGGGGGGCCGTGATATTGGTAACCGCTCTCCACTTGTTCTTGCAAAACACCAAAACGGGCAAGGCGATGCGAGCGATGTCTGACAACTTTGACTTAGCTCAAATTACAGGGATTGATACTGAACGGGTGGTGATGTGGACTTGGATCCTGGGCACAATCATGGCTTGCGCTGCGGGCGCCTTTCTGGGACTTGATACCCGACTACATCCGACGATGGGATGGCGGATCCTCCTCCCGGTGTTTGCGGCCACCATTTTAGGAGGCATTGGAAAACCTTACGGGGCTATCATCGGGGGACTGGTGATTGGCTTATCGGAAGAGCTCTCTACCTTAGTCATTTCGCCAGAGTATCGAGCAGCGGTGTCGTTTGCCATCCTGGTGGTGATGTTGATTGTCCGTCCGACGGGCTTATTGGGAGGTCGAGCCTAATGGAATTCCCTGGCTTAGTCGCCTACAGCATTTTCCTCCTCACGCAGGTGGGTATCTATGCCATCTTGGCCTTAGGGTTGAATGTCCAGTGGGGCTATACTGGCATGCTGAATATTGGGGTCGGAGCCTTTTTCGCAGTCGGATCCTATGCCAGCGCAATTGTCACGGCGCCCGCCAGCGGATCCTATTTAGGTGGCTTTGAACTCCCGTTTTGGGTCGGCTTCTTAGTGGCCATGGCTGTCGCCGGAACCTTAGCCTTTTTCATTGGCCTGATTACGTTGAACCTGCGGACGGACTATCTCGCCATCGCCACCATCGGTATTGCTGAAATCATCCGTCTCGTCTTAAAAAATGAAGCCTGGCTGACCAACGGCGTGCGAGGGATCCCAGCGATTCCCAAACCCCTAGGAGACTGGATCACCAATCATTCAATTTACAGCTTAGTGTTTCTTCTGTTAGTTGCCTTGCTGGTTGCTATTCTCTTCTGGGCCAATGAACGGGCTTACCGCTCTCCCTGGGGTCGAGTCTTGCGTGCAATTCGTGAAGACGAACCGGCCACTCAAGCCGCCGGGAAAAGTGTCTTGAAATTTCGCCTCCAAGCCTTTGTCTTTGGGTCTATGGCGATGGGGTTAGCCGGTGCTTTGTACGCCCATTCTGTCTCCTTCATCAGTCCAGAAGCCTTTCAACCAGAATTCACGACCTTCATCGTCTGGGTCATGCTCATTGCAGGGGGAAGTGGAAACAATCGTGGGGCTCTCTTAGGATCCTTAGGCATCTGGAGTCTATGGTCAGGCGCAGAACTTCTAACTCGCTTTGCCCCAGTGGAATGGGCTGCTCGAACAGGGGCCATTCGGATCCTGGCCATCGGGGTTTTACTTCAAGTGATCCTGCTGAGTCGGCCTAAAGGGATCCTGCCGGAGCAACCCCCTAAGGAAAACGCATAAGTTAAGATCCTGGTGATCCAAACGTGTCCAACTTTTAAGAGTCACATTATCTACCTGTACTTGAGGGCTTTATGGAAGTATTAGAGTGTTCAATCCGGCTGGCTGAAGATCAACTGGTGGAGTATAGCAGTTGGGCGCGTAAGGTGGAAAAGCTGCGTCAGAAAATTGGACTCTCTGTTTCCTTAGCGGAGCAACTCAAGATGAAGGAAGTGCTTGAGACTCAGGTTGCCACCAGTCAACTCGAACTCTTAGTGGAACGTCAACGTCAAGCCCTGGCGCTGCCCTTTTGGGGTATCACAGGCTTAGGGCTACTCGAAGGGATTCTGGGTCAACCGCTAGGATGGATTGCTGTTGTATCCGGTTTGGTCGCAGCGCTTGGTCTCCAGAAATGGGGTTGGTCTCTACAAGCTCGACGCCTACTGCTCAATACCTTAGATGAGATCCAACTGGAGCTAAAGAAATATCAAGAATAACGGCGGCGTCTGACTCTTTTATTGAGGGCTTACCCCTGGCACCTTAGGTTATCCCTCAGTAGAGATGTCGCGATCAGACGGTAGAGCAGGATCCTCAAACCCCTCTATCTCGGAACATTAAGCTCTGTCCGTGAGATGAACTAGCCGTCGCGCTTGCTGGTAAGGTGAGAATGCTTGTAGAGGTCAACACTACTAGATAAAGGCTTTGGGGTAGAGGCTTTGGAGCCCCGATAGCCCCTGAATTTTGCATCTAACCTGACGTTATCTAAATGGGGTTGAAGTGTCATGCCGGCACGGGGATGGTTAACTAGCGTGGTCAAACGGGTACTGAGTTGTCTACTGCTAGCAACACTAGTGGTTGCTTGTGGAGGTAATGAGGCACCTGAGATTAACCCTACACCTCCTCCTGAGACCTCCCCCCATATGCAGCGGGTTGAGGTTCCGACCGAGCTGGCCAAACTCGAAGAGGAATCGGCCTTTTGTCGTCCTCGGGTTCGGATCCTAAGCCCACAACCGAATGAAATTCTTCCTGACAAACAAATCGCAGTGACATTCGAGGTCAAAGGATTACCCCTTTATAAGGATCCTAAATTTGGCCTCGGTCCCCACTTGCATGTCTTTCTTGATGACCAGCCCTATGTGGCTCACTACACCACTGATGAACCGGTGGTCTTTGAAGATTTAGCCCCTGGCTCCCATACATTACGAGTGTTTGCTGGCCGAGCTTGGCATGAGAGCTTCAAAAATTCAACTGCCTACGATCAAGTCACCTTTCATGTCCTTGCCCCAACGCCTGAGTATATTCCCCAACCCGCTCTACCCCTGCTGACCTACAGTCGTCCCACTGGATCCTATGGGGCTGAACCTATCCTGCTGGATTTCTGGCTGGCCAATGCGCCCATTCGTGAGACTCAAGTGCCTGATCTTCCTAGTGACTGGCAGATTCGCTATTCCCTCAATGGCGAGACAGACTACTTAGACCATTGGGAGTCAATTTATCTCACGGGCTTCAAACCAGGGCGTAATGTGGTGACGGTTGAACTCGTGGACGGTCAAGGATCCCCCATCCGCAATGTTTTCAATAGCGGGATCCGTGAGATTGAGTACTCACCAGGGGGGCAGGATACCTTGTCGAAACTGGTCCGTGGTGAGCTGAAAGCAGAAGATGTTGTAAGTATTGTCAATGGTTTTCCCTCAGACCCTCCAGCACCCGTTGAGCCTCAAGCGGTTGAACAGTCTAATGAACCCAATCAATCCCTTAACCCTGATCAGCCCCTTAACCCTGATCAACCCGGTGATCCTGAGCAATCCGTCAACCCTGAAGAACAGACCGTAGACTCTGCTGCCCCTGAAGAATATATAGAGTCTGCTGATCAAATGGAGCAGATAACTCCTGAACCAGTCATGGATGCAGAGGAGGGTGTGCAGAAAGAGCCAGAGACTCAAACGGCAAACGAGATAGGTTCACATGAGGACACTCTAGATGGAGAAGAGACTCTAGAAGGAGAAGAGACTATGGAAAAAGACATTGAACACAGTGAGATGAGTGATGCAGACTCAGTCACTAGTGAGGATCCTGACCCTAGCTCTGGCGAAGATGCTGAAAACGATACTGCCCTGTTGACCGACGGATCCGTCGATATTGCTCAGGATCCGAGAGCCTCTCATGAGGAGCTGAGCTCGTCCGGCCCCCGTCCTCCTGTTGTGACTTCTCGGCGATTCCCTGCCCCCCAGCCCACCCCAATCCCTAAAATCACACCCATCCCCTACCTTGAGCGAGCTGAGTCACCCCATTTCCACTTTCTGCCTCCAGGTCTGTCTGAGCACCGCTCCTGAATCAAGTCTTCCACTCACGGGAACAACGTTAGAGACGCTATCGATAGGTGTCCCAACTTCGGCTACACTACCTGTGGTGTATTTGGGGATGACTAGTTAGTAATGCTCACAGCTTGGGTGAGACCAGCATACTATGCACCGATGGCCTCCGCTTAGGGGCCTTTTTATTGTCGTCGGTAGTGAGATAGGATCCGAAACCCACTATTCAAGACTCTGATGTAGACAGCATTATCCCGATCTATAGGTCAGTTGTAGCCAATCAACTAACTAAATATATCTATATTTGAGTTAGGCTGAAATAAAATATACACACCACATGTAGTGTGCTCATTCGAGTACACGGATTCTTAACTCAATCTGTAGCGTAGGCCTAAAATGAAGCTCGCTTAATCTTTTTTGACAAAATATGGATATATTGTGACCAATGGCTAGCAAAAAGGCTTTACTAAATCACTCAGCAATTGGTATTAATAGAGTGCTGACAACCGTGCCCCTTTATGTTTGGAGCCACCTATGTCCGACAAGCTTGATCTCCAAGATGCCGTTGGTCGCTTCCTAAAAGCCATCGGACGTTACTCATTACTATCTCCAGAGGAAGAGTTGGCCTTGGCGTATCAGGTCCAGCGGATGATGGCATTGGTGGAACAACGGGGACACTATGAATCTGCGGCGGAGTGGGCCGCCCGGATGAATCTCTCTGTTGAGGAGTTGACACTGATAGTTAAAACAGGAGAAGCCGCCAAGAAACAAATGGTGGAATGTAACCTCCGCCTTGTGGTGTCGATTGCCAAGCGCTACCGTAACCGGGGACTCCCCTTTCTGGACCTCATTCAAGAAGGCACGATTGGTCTAACACGAGCGGTGGAAAAGTTTGACCCAACACGAGGCTATAAGTTTTCCACCTATGCGACCTGGTGGATCCGGCAGAGTGTCAATCGCGGCATCCAGAATAAAGGAAGAATGATCCGGTTGCCGGCCCATATGTATGAGAAAGTGTCACAGGTGAAGCGTCGTTACCGGGAGTTATCTGCTGAAAAGGGAGCCCGCCCCCGTGCTGAGGATGTGTTCGAGTCCTTAGAGATTGGGGATAACTATCGAGAACTGATTACCCGCCATATGGCCGACATGCGATCCTTGAATATGGGTGTGGGGGATGAAGATGGGACAGAGCTCCAACACTTTATTCAGGATGAAGAGAATGATCCGGTTGACCATCTCAATCGCATCGCCCATTGTGAAGAAGTTCGGTCTTTAGTTGAACAGCTTAGTGATCGTGAACGGCAAGTCATTGTGGCTCGCTATGGCCTAGATGGATCCGCTGGTTTAACCTTACGAGAAATTGGCGAGCATATTGGACTATCCCGAGAGCGAGTCCGCCAAATTGAACGACGAGCTTTACGCAAACTGCGACGATTGCAACAGGAGTATGCTGCTCCCAAAGCTAAAGATAAGAAAGAATAGTGAGACGTAACCTCATCTGCAATAACTATACATGCCGCTTGAATTCTAGGCTAATCTCGGAAAATGTCGACTCTTGGCCCCAATGAGATGTTACGCAAATGCTTTCAACGTCTCTGTGTTCGCTATCCCTCTAAATAAGCTTTTGCCGAATGATTCTGTCAATCCTCATCATCCTCGTCTCCGCTCCCTGCATAGTCATCCCATGTTTCGGACTCATCAATCTCATACCCGGATTCAATAAACGCCTGAGAAAACACTGCTGCTTTTAAATCTTGTGTATAATTAGAGTTGAAAACGAATAGAGCAGGATGCATTGAAGCCATCCTAGGCTAGGATCCTAACTTCAAATCTCCATTTACTGACGCTCTCCACCGATGCCCCAGCTGGGATCTTAGGCCTGAGGAGATCCTGATGCGTCCTGAGGAGATCCCGATTGGGTAGGATCCTGCTTTTTCAATACGTTGGACATCTACGGCATGACCTAAAGATGACACTCTGAACACCACAGACCCGGATCCTCCAGTAAGATGTTGGTTTCCTCACGCGTGGATTCGGTTATGTCAGACAAAACGCCTGGAACCAAACCTAAGCACATTGTTCTCACGTCGCATCCCAGCCGATTCGGACCTAAACCCCTGCCGATTACTTGGGGCTCCCCGGATCCGTTGCAACGAGGGCCGGTGATTGGCACACTCACGAATTCCGCTCATCGCAATGTCATTGGCACTCACTCCGGAGCCTATTCGCTCTACCGGGCTTTAGCCGTTGCGAGTGGATCCTTGCAAGCCAATCACCGCGCCGATCTTACCAATACCTCACCCACTGTCTCGATTGGTCCTCATCCCAGCTGGTTTGACCCTGACAAGATTGTGTCGTTGGATCCGTTTGGCGCGATTGTAGGAGAGGTGTTCCAGCCGTTGTACCAGGAGGGCTACGACATTCGCCCAACCATTGCCATTACAAAAGCTCACATCAATATGCCGGAGCTCCATGAGGCCATTGATAAAGGGCGATTGCAGGTGGATGGTCGATTAATTAAAAAGGATCACGACCTACTGGTGACGAAAGCCGCGATTGAACCCGTATGGCACCTGCCTGGTATTGCCAAACGATTACAGGTGTCAGAAAGTGATCTCCGTCATACCTTGTTTGAACAAACGGGCGGTATGTTTCCGGAATTAGTCACACGCTCAGATATGGATGTGTTTCTACCTCCCATTGGAGGGGTGACCGTCTACATTTTTGGGGAAGTCGAGTCCATTACGGATCCCAATTGTCCTGTCACCGTCCGCGTCCATGATGAATGTAATGGATCCGATGTGTTTGGGTCTGATATTTGTACTTGCCGGCCTTACTTAGTACATGGCATTGAAGAGTGTGTGCAGACCGCACAAGCCGGCGGTGTGGGTGTTATTGTTTACTCTCGTAAGGAAGGTCGAGCTCTGGGTGAAGTCACCAAGTTCCTGGTATACAACGCACGCAAGCGACAGGAAGGCGGCGATCGCGCAGATGCCTATTTTGCTCGGACCGAGTGTGTCGCCGGCGTGCAGGATATGCGCTTTCAAGAGTTGATGCCGGATGTTCTCAACTGGTTAGGTATCACTCGTATTGATCGGTTTGTGTCTATGAGTGATATGAAGTTCCGAGCGATCACTCAGACAGGTATCACCATTGTGGATCAGATCCCCATTCCTGATGAACTGGTGCCCAAAGATGCTCGGGTTGAAATTGAAGCGAAGAAGGCCGCTGGATACTATTCAACGGATCCGGCACCGGATAGGGAGCGATTGGCACAGACGAAAGGACGAGGGTGGACGGACTAGTTAGACTGATTTGTAACCGGCTCGGAGTCATTCCAGTCACTTGAGCTGAGTCAGGATCCTTGGGTTAGCACTGTTCCTTCAAAGGAGCTACTGTGAGCGATATCTGGACATCCAACAATATCCTCGTGGGGGTGTGTGGAGGCATTGCCGCTTACAAAGTGTGCACGGTTGTGTCGTCCCTCGCTAAGCAAGAGGCCGCTGTGCAAGTCGTCCTCACCCCCCAAGCGGAGACCTTTGTATCACCCTTAACGTTTGCAGCTCTCTCGCGGCGACCCGCCTACACCGACCAAGACTTTTGGAGCCCTCGGCAGGGACGACCTCTGCACATTGAATTAGCAGAATGGGCTGATGCGATCCTGATTGCCCCCTTAACCGCCAACACCCTAGCCAAGATTGTGCACGGATTTGCGGATACCCTGCTCACTAACTTAGTGATGGCGTCGACCTGTCCAGTGTTAGTGGCTCCAGCTATGAATACCCAAATGTGGCTAGCCCCCCCAGTCCAAGCCAATTGGCAACAGCTCTTACAGGATCCTCGCTTCTGGACAGTCGATCCCCAATCTGGTCGTTTAGCCTGTGACACTGTAGGGCAAGGTCGGCTAGCGGAACCCCAGCTTATTGAAGATGCATTGCTGGCGATGCTCTGGACTCAAGGCAATCAGGACTGGCGGGGGAAACGGATCCTGGTTAGCGCGGGCGGTACACGCGAACCCATTGACCAAGTCCGCTTCATTGGCAACCCATCATCGGGGCGAATGGGCTGGGCTTTGGCGGCTGCCGCGGCTCACCGGGGCGCTGAAGTGACTCTAGTACATACGCCTTCTAGTTTTTCAGGATCCGATCCTGGCCTACACCGGATCTCAGTCACCACTGCGGCTGACATGCACCAAGCCCTACTGCATGTCCTACCTGAGGTAGATGTAGTCTTTATGGCCGCCGCCGTTGGTGATGTGCGCCCTCTCGATCCAGTTGCCACCAAGTTACCCAAGGCAGAACTCCCTGACCAGCTCCCATTGGAACGGATCCCTGATATCCTCCAAGACCTGAATCAGCAGCGCCGTCGAGATCAAGTTCTGGTAGGGTTTGCCGCGCAAGTGGGGGATCCTGCGCCTGCGGCTGAAGCGAAGTTAGTTGCCAAAGGTCTAGATGCCATCGTAGCGAACCCGATTGACCAACCCCACAGCGGTTTTGAGAGTCCCTGGAATCAGGCGGTTGTTCTTGGTGCTAGCGGTTTCCAACAGCCGATTCCACTCTGTCGCAAGGAGATAATGGCGCATCGGATCCTAGATATCATACGACAGCAGGTACTGAAGTTCTCGTTTTAACTCTATTGGTCACCTTCACAATTGATCCTGGGATTGAGGATACTGAAGATCATCCAAGGGTTATCGCCGTCGACACTTCAAGATTGACGTTCACGCTAGCATTGAAATAGATTAAACCTATTGAAAAACCTAGGTTGTTTCCGGTTCACTGTAACCTTGAAGTTGTTCAGGACTAAACTGACGTAGGATCCGGGTAGATAGCTGAGTTGTAGCAGTGGATCCTTGCACAACTACGAGATACTTTCCTGCCTCTAGTCGGTTACGGTAGGTCAACGCGTCACCTCCACCCAGCAATAGGCCGATGCCTCCACCAACGGTGAAACTGCCCATTGCTGCGGCTCCCGCACCTAGGAACCCTCCGATAATATGATTGCCCCACAGTCCAGCCCAAGCAAAGGTTTCTAATCCACTTAAAATACTGAAGGCAACACCCGCAACAAAACCAAAAGGCACCAACCAAAACGCCATCAACGTCATTTGCCGACGGGCTGGGATCTCAGGATCAATCAAACCAAACTCATCTGCGCTTTGATACCCTCGACCCAGGATAGAAACCCACTCCATAGGGATGCCACCCCTTTCTAACCCAGAGTAGGCCGCTTCAGCTCGGAGACGATCCTCGAATACAGCAATCAGATAGGTCATCGTTTATCCCCTTAACCTTTATTATTGAGACTAACACTGCCCTCTTCTCTACAGATCTACCGTGACGGATCCGACCCATATATCTCCGAATGATGGCCAACCTCACTGGCCTTTTCTGGCCTCTTCAAACTTAGATACCTGTCGAGCCTGCTTTATCGCTCCTACAGCGTCTCTTATAGGCTGGGTGCACTTGGGGTGGGATACCAGCATATGGTATGGGGCTGTGCTGCGTGGAGATGTAGAACGGATCCTGATCGGCGATCGAACGAATATTCAAGATGGTGCTGTGCTGCATGGGGACCCTGGGCAGGTGACACAGCTGGATGAAGATGTCACTGTAGGGCATGGTGCGGTAGTCCATAGTGCGCATATCAAAGCAGGAAGCATGATTGGTATTAAAAGTGTCGTTTTAAATGGAGTCACGATTGGTCAAGGCAGCATTGTGGGAGCAGGTGCTGTCGTAACCAAGTCAATCCCACCTCGATCAATGGCTCTGGGTGTACCTGCTAAGGTCGTGCGAGAGCTATCAGAGGAGGAGATTGCCAGTTTGGTTACCCATGCTCATCACTACGTGCAGCTAGCTAGGCACCACGCCCAGGTCATCTCACTAGGCTAGCTAGAGGCTTGGGGTCAAGCCGAAATTACTCCAATACATTACCCTTAACAGCTGGGGTTAGGCTCTAAAGACAGAGCGGGTAACTCCTGATGAAAAGGTGGAACAACGGTGCTCCTTTAACAACTCTGTGAGATCCCGATTGAGCCAGCCCTTCTGTGTCGGTGGTTGACCGGAGCGAAGGTGAGCAAATGCGGCAGATTTAGACGCTGATTCAAACTGTTGCTCGGGATGAGGCTCAGTATCACGCAACATGACGGTGATTGAACTGGTCGTCTGACGGTGATTGAAGGGAGATGTGTAGCAGTTGAAGCGTTGCTGAGCAAGCAGCCCTAGAACAGGAATGTCTTCTAGAAGGTAACGCTTCCACAGGCGAGCCGGTTCAGCCATTAACCGATGCAGCCATTCTAGGCCTAACTGGCTCATCCACTTGGGAGATCGTTGACGATGGCCTGCTTCAAAATCAATAGCGGCTCCAACTGCTAGAAAGACTTTCACATGGGGAAACCGATACTTGTAGCGATAAATCCAGGTTTCTTGCTTGGGTGCTCCCAATCCCACAACTAAAGCAGTCGCGCCTGAGCGGTTCACCATTTCAACGATGTGCTCACACTCATCTTCATCATGTTCAAATCCAAAGGGAGGGGAGTAACAGCCTACAACCATTTCACGGTTAGCGACCTGATTGATTCTCTGCTGAGCTTGGACGGCTACACCTTCCATTGCGCCTAACAAGAACAGAGTTTGGGACTCATCATTACGGTAGTATTCACAAAAAGCGGGTAGTAAATCGGATCCCGAAATCTTCTCTCGAATCGGACAGCCAAGAAGCCGAGATGCGTACATGAGGACCTGGCTATCACAAACCCGGTAGGTCGCTGAGCGGTAGGCCCTTAGAAAGTCGTGGTCATGCTGCAACTTACTCAAGTGGTCAATGTTGGGAGTGTAGACCACACCTCCATCCTGTCCTAGGCGTTCCAATAGCTCTGACGTTGAAATATTATGAATGGTGATATTGAGGATAGCTACTAGATCTTTCATAACTCTGCGATGCCCGATGGTTCAGTGGTCTGTGCTCTGCGGCTCGTACGAGTAACCTACCCATAAGTACGGTTGAAGTAATCACCGGGTACGAATAGATTCTCAGTGAAATCAACAGGTCAATTCGACACTATAGCTACCTAATCTTGCAGTATATAAGACAAGCTTATGCAAGATAGTCAGAGCTGGCTGTTTGCTCACTCTCAAAAGCTAGACGCTTAGGGTGAAGTCTCAGTGAATACGCGGAGAACGAGGATAAATCCTGCTACTCCCTCTCAGGATTCACTCATTCTAGGCCCTAGTCCGTCTAATCTCTGTCATCTGGCTCACATGATGCCTGTCCATAGTGATGCTACGGAACTAACTAAGCGTTTGATATCCGCCAATCAGCGTAGATTCAGGATAGGTACTTAAGCCAGTGATGGAAGGATTACACAGTCTATTGGGCTCCAGAAAGAGGTCAGAGTGTGTGCCTACGCGTAATGGCTGAATTCTGGCAAGGATCCCATGAAGGCTAAACCGTAGGTTTCCTGAATTTAGGCGTTAGATCACAAATTGATAGGGGATCCCCTTAGGTAGGCGCTAGGCAGCCACAGGATCTGAGAGGATAGGCAAGGATCCTGCCAGGGATCCAATTTACCTAGTGGAGGATCGTATGCCATTCGAGTTTGCCGCTCAGTCTATCTCTGATGTCGTGCTGGTGATGCCCAAAGTCTTTCCGGATGACCGCGGGTTCTTTATGGAGACCTACAAGGCATCAGCATTTGAAGCTGAAGCGATCCCCCGTTTTGTTCAAGATAACTACTCCCGGTCTAGCCGTGGAGTACTACGAGGTCTGCACTATCAAAACCCACCAGCCGCCCAAGGCAAACTGGTCAGTGTAATATGCGGTGAAGTCTTTGATGTAGCTGTAGATATCCGTCAAGGATCCCCAACCTTCGGCCAATGGGTGGGGGTGACCCTGTCAGCAGACAATCACCATCAACTCTACGTGCCAGCTGGGTTTGCTCATGGTTTTTGTGTAACAAGCGATACTGCGGATGTGGTTTACAAGGTTACGTCTGAATACTCTCCTGCCCATGACCGAGGTCTCATCTGGAATGATCCGGTCATCGGGATTCAGTGGCCCATTCAGGATCCGATCCTATCCGGCAAAGATCAGCAACATCCCTCTCTCGAGGCAATTGATAACGGGTTTACACACGGTACTATCCCATAACAAAGCTTCAAAGTAGAACTTGAACAATTAATCAAATTCATTAGCTCCGCTTTTGATACCAGTTGGATTCAAACTGTTGATAAGCTCGCTTTTCTTTAATCGTAGTCCACCACTCTTGATGTGTTTGATACCAGTCAACTGTCGCCTTCATACCCGCTTTGAAATCCCACTGCCGGTGCCAGTTGAGCGTCTCAATTTTAGAGGGATCCACACTGTAACGATAATCATGGCCGGGGCGATCGGTGACGAATGTCATCAGATCTTGAGGTTTCCCGAGAAGGTCTAGGATGGTTTCAGCAACTTGGACACCAGAGATTTCGTAGCGAGCTCCTACATTGTAGGCTTGGTTAGAGTTACCCAGGTGGAGAGCCTGGTCAATGCCGCTGCAGTGGTCGATGACGAAGAGGTAGTCTCGCACTGCGGATCCGTCACCATAGAGAGGGAGGGGTTTATCGGCCAGCGCGTTGGTGATGAACAGAGGAATAATTTTCTCGGGGTATTGGTAAGGACCATAGGTATTGGAGCCTCGTGTAATGACAATATCGAGGTCATAGGAGATGCCGTAGGAGAAAACCAGATGTTCAGCTCCGGCTTTTGTGGCCGCATAGGGGCTGCGAGGACACAACGGATCCGTTTCGAGTGAGTGATGATCGGTACCGACGAGATCACCATAGACTTCATCCGTAGAGACGTGGAGGAAGCGAGTGATCCCTTTGTTGCGGGCAGCATTGAGCAGCACAAGTGTCCCTTCAACATTGGTGCGGACAAAAGGGCCTGGATCAATTAGAGAGCGATCAACATGGCTTTCCGCTGCGAAGTTGAGAATAGCGTCAACTCCCTCTGTTGCCTGGGTAACGACATTAGGATCCGCAATGTCTCCTTCGATAAAGGTAATATAAGGGAGCTCAGCCTCCAAATTAGCCAGACTGCTGGCGTAGGTGAGTTTATCGAGAACCACAATGGACCAATCTGGATGGTGTTTGAGAGCATAGCGCACGTAGTTGGATCCGATAAAACCTGCACCGCCTGTAACCAGAACTCGATTAAAAGTACGCATAGTTAGATCCTCAATGTTGCTTTCAGAGCTTGCCAGCGGGAACTGTTGAGAGAAATATCATCTGGCAAGTTAACGTTGGCGGTCTGTTTGCTCCCCGCCTGCACGTCTGGTTTTCGGCGGCAGGCTAGATCGTAGACGGATTTGCGCTCAGTGGCGATATGTAGAGTGCTGTAGGGAAAAGACCCAGGCTGCCCAGGCTGCCCTACAACCATACGGTGATAGTGCTTAATGGCGAGGGCAATATCGGGGGCAATCACATCCACATAATCTTGACTCGTGTAGACGTCTGTAAAGGCAACAGGATAAGGCCATTCACGGGGGCGAAAACTAGTACGAATCACCAAATGCTGGGGCAGGATCCGCACGATCTCTTCAGCAACTAACTTACTTAAGGCATAGTAGTTCCGCGGAGGACCGATCGGGTCCATTTCGGCGTAATTCCCCTTATTCCCATCAAAAACATAGTCAGTGGAGATATAGATAAACGGGAGCTGTCGAGCAAGGGCCTGTTGAACCAGGTGGCGGGTGCCGATCACGTTGACCAGCCAACAGGTAGATTGATCCTTTTCCGCACCAGAGACATTCGTATAGGCAGCGGCATGGATCAGTACGCTAGGTTGATGGTGATCTAGGGTTTGCGAAATGGAGTCGGGTTGGGTGAGGTCAAGATCTTGACGGAGGGGGGCAATCAACATCGGCATTAAGGCGATGAGTTCCTGACCTAAGCGGCCACTCCCTCCTGTGAGGAGAACAGATCCAGTTTTTTTCTCAGCTTTGCTCATAGGTGCACCTGACTGCGATCCCCGAGAATGAGTTGGATCGTTTGCTTCCGTTTAATGGTCTCGTCTCGATGGACTTTGACAGTTCGCCCCAACACACTACTATCCATGCGATAGGGCAGATCCTGTAGGACAACTTGGGTCATCAAGATAGAGTATTCGACCTCACTGCGGATGACTTGGGCTTCAGTACCAATGGAGGTATAGGGGCCGATGTAGCTATCTGCAATCACTGCTCCTGCAGCAATGTGAGCAGGCCCCCGCACTTGTGAGCTGATGACTTGGGCACCCGCTTCAATGACGACTTCACCAATCACCTCTGAGTGCTCAACGGATCCTTGAATATCCCGGCTAATTTGCGATAGGACCAAGCGATTGGCATCGAGTAGATCGTCAGCCCGGCCTGTATCCTTCCACCAGCCGCGTACTTCGAAGGATCCGACATGGTAGCCTCGATCCACCAAGCCCTGAATAGCATCCGTAATTTCATACTCTCCCCGTCCCGAGGGGTGTAGCGTGGCAATCACATCATGGATGGCGGGACCAAAGAGATAAACGCCTACGAGGGCCAGGTTCGATTTGGGCTCTTGTGGTTTTTCCACCAGTTCTACCACCTGACCCGCTTCATTGAGCATGGCAACACCAAACTGCCGAGGGTTCTCAACTGGGGTCAGCAGGATCATCGCGCGGGTGCGGGCGGACTCCGGATCCTGTTCAACCTCGGTGTAGTACTGAGTCACCATAAAGTCGATGCCACCGGAGAGCAGGTTATCCCCCAGGTACATTACAAACGGATCCTCCCCAAGAAAGGGGTGGGCCGTCTTAACCGCGTGGGCCAAGCCGAGGGGCTGATCTTGCACAATAAAGGTAAACTTAACTCCCCATTGAGATCCATCATGGAGGGCTTGTTTCACTTCATCGCCAGTTTCGGGACTGAGGATAACTCCAATGTCAGTAATACCGGAGTTGCGCAGATCTTCGATGACGTAAAATAGGTTCGGTTTATTTGCAATTGGAATCAGTTGCTTGGCCCGCGTAAACGTCAGCGGTCGCAAACGAGTGCCCCGGCCCCCCGAGAGAATTAATCCCTTCATGCAGCGTTACCCATGCTCGCGGTCCTTAGTAGTATGCCCTGGCATGGCCGCAGATCCGTGACACTTTGGGTTCTTTTTACTGCTAGGGTACTAAGGATCCTCAGAACATTAACTGGCGTAGGCTTGGCTACTCGATGGTGCTGACTGCGACGGGGAAGAAAGCGAGGGATCGTCGTCAAACTCAAAGAAGCTTCGAGAGCGTTGAGTCTTCAACAGTGAGACCTGAGAGGTCAGTACAAAGCTAGCAAAGCTAGCAGTAACAATGATGGGTAAAATTGAAGTATCTGATAAGACACTCAAGATAATACTGGTGCTGATCGGTGTCTTCGTCACAGCAACGTTGATTGCTGCCATGAGACACAGCATTGCGATGGTGGGATGAAGTCCCGGAACCATCAGTGAGATAGCCAAGCCAACATTCGCGCCAATGAAAAACAGTGGGAAAATGAACCCGCCCCTAAACCCACCGTGAAGAGTGAAACTAATGGCAAACATCTTGGCCAATGCAATTCCCAGCAATGTCATGACCCCAAGAGAAGCTCCTGACTCGATGATCATTTCAATTTGCTCTTCACTGAAAAATAGGGTCTGAGGAAACAAGATGGCAATCATTCCTATCGACAACCCACTAAGCGTTGCAAGGATAATATACCGCTCTTCAATTTGCTCCATCCACTCCTTTGTACGCCGAAAAATAGCAATGAATAGAAGTGCAGCACCGGCTCCTACACACCCCAGTAATGCACCCTCAATCAAGTTAGGCCAAGACATTTCAGGTAAACTTTGGAATAGATCAAATCGGTAGATCCCTCCCACTTTGAGACCTGTCCCAAATCGGAAGATAGCAAAGCTGAAGATTGCTGAGATGATAGCGGGAACAATCGCCTCATAGTATTCGATACCACGCCGGTGGGGAATTTCGAGGGCAAACAAGCCAGCACCAATAGGGGCACCGAAGAAGGCACCAAGAGCTGCACTCATGCCACAAAACGTCAGAACCCGAACTGTACGTGTCGTCAATTTTAAAGCACTGCCCAACCAGCTGCCTAAGCTACCATTAACTTGAACCAAGGGGGCTTCTGGGCCAGCACTACCTCCAGCTGTAATCGAAATCAAGGAGGTGACGATCATACCAGGTGTTTGCTTCGGATCTAGTCGACCTGCATCATGCACTTGATCAATCACCGCAGCCATTTCACCAGGAAATCCGAAGAAATGGAGGGAGAGTCCAACACATAATCCCCCCAATGTTGTGACGATCCAGATGTAGTTCCAGCTCGGTAGCCAATCAGGAAAGTACGGATCCAATCCACTTGGTAACGCCGTCCAAATAAAGTGAAGGCAGTGTTCCAAAATAAAGTAATAAATTGTTGCCACTAGGCCACCAGCAACACCAATCATGGCAGCCCAGAAGATTGTTTGGAGATAACTAAGCTCACCCTTTTTAAGTTCATTATCTTCAGTACATCTATCCGAGCCTGGGACAGGAGCAGCTTGAGTCATAACTATCTCTGGACCACTAAGGTGTTGTATCTGCAAAACTTTAAGATCACTCAGTAATGTAGCTAAGCTGCCACAACAAAACTGTTACGGTTGGACATCACAACAACTGACTGAGATAACCAATTAACGGGGGTAACCCACCGAGATTAATATCAACTAACCCAGATCAGCCCACAGGATCCTGATCCGCTCAAGCAGATTGCTGAACAGATTTTCAGTAAAATCCATTCACGTTATCTCGAAGTGAATCTTCAATTCAAGATATTCTTTAATTTGGCTAAAATTGCTACCTGCGAGTCGGTTGGCCTGTCTGGGTGAATTTTGAAGGTGTTGACTCTTTGCCCACTTAATCTAGTTTCATAGGACTCTAAGTCGAAGCTATTTCTGTAAGGAAGGGATCCCAATGAATTAGGCCCACCTACCGGACCTCAAAAAAAGCTAAATAACGAAGGATCCGTTGAGTTGTGAGCGATAAGATAGTTGTAAGTTCATCCAGTAATGATCTAATTCCCTCAGGTTAGAAGCAGACTGGTGGTAACCCTCAATAAGCCTCAATAAATAGGATCCTGACCCGTCAATAAGGGTTAAATCATGTTACTTTTCTATTCGATTTGTTTTACAGCTGGAGGGCTGTTCGTCGCATTAGCGGCCATGGGAGGCCTGGATGGTGCTGATTTTGACCCAGATGCGGACGGTGACTTTGAACTACTCGATGTCGGAGACAAGGGAAACCGCAAACGGAGCCAGCCCCGTCGGTCATGGGTTTGGCTGTTGCCATTGCTCAGCCTCAAATTCTGGACGTTTGGCAGTTGTTTTCTCGGATTAACGGGTCTTCTGCTAACCGTAACCAGTGCTTTATCCTCCACGAGTATCCTGTTGCTATCCATTGGAATGGGTATCGTGTCTGGGGGATCCGTTGCGGGGGGATTGCAGCTCCTGCGGCGACATGGAGCTAATAGCATGTTACAGCCTGAGGATGTGATTGGATTATCCGGAACTGTTGAAATTCCGTTTGATGGAAACAGTCGGGGTACCGTGAGACTGTCAATTGGAGGCTCAAGTATTGATTTCACTGCTCGATCGGATCGTCCTGTGCCCTTCCAGTCCGGAGAGACTGTCTTCGTCGTTGAGATTCAAGATAATGTAGTGTGGGTCGTCCCCGAATCAGAGGTTCGCCCTCAACTTAATGCTTGAGATTAGGGACTGTTCCAGGTTGCCAGGTCCTCTATGGTCGCCGTTGTCCTTACTGCACAAGTAGTGTTGTTGCACAAGTAGTGTTGTTGCACAAGTAGTGTTGTTGCACAAGTAGTGTTGTTGCTGTACAGGTCGTTCTCCGTTAGCCCGTGTTCGAGTCTGTTCAAGTCATTGAATGTTAGATCAGGTGATTCATCATGGCTATCCCCTTCCAGTTCCAATCCTCCACACCTCAGGAGACGACGCCAATCCAACTGGCACAAGCTCCGCCTCAATCTATCGATCAGCAGTTGCGCAATACAGTGTCGGTCTTAATTTGGTTCGGGATGAGCATGGTCGGCGTGATCCTACTCATTCAATTTCTGCGCACATTTCTAGTTATTTGCAATCCTAACGAAATCTTGATTTTATCGGGGCTCAAACGGCGTGATTCATCTGGAAAAACGCATGGCTATCGGGTTGTTACCGGTGGACGAGTGTTACGGATCCCGATTCTAGAAACTGTCAAGCGTATGGATCTGACTACGATGCCGGTGCCTGTCGAAGTCAAAAATGCCTACTCCAGTGGGGGAACACCACTGACTATTCAGGTTATTGCTAACGTTAAAATTGCTCGGGATCCTGCTATTGTAGGCAACGCCATTGAGCGGTTTCTTGATCGAGGCCGGCTAGAAATCATCCGTGTAGCACGTGAAACACTAGAGGGTAACTTACGAGGTGTCGTGGCCACCTTAACTCCAGAACAGATCAATGAGGATCGACTAAAATTTGCTGAACGGATTGCTCAAGATGTCTCTCGAGACTTATCAAAACTGGGGTTAGCCCTCGATATTCTGAAGATCCAAAGCGTCTCGGATGATGTGGACTACTTGAGCTCAATTGGTCGACGGCAGATTGCCAATATTGTCCGAGATGCCGAGATTGCCGAGTCAGATTTGATTGGTGAAGCAGAACGAGTTGAAGCTGATTTTGAACGCCAATCAGAAGTTGCCCAAACTGAGGCGAAAACAACCATTCAGCAAAAACAAAACGAACTGCGGAAAATTAGAGCTGAACTTGAACAACGGGCACGCTCAGAGGAGGAACGGACCACAGCGGCAGCGAAGGAAGCTCGGGCTCGCGCAGAACAGGGGCTGCAAACCGTCCGGGCTGAATTGGAACGGCTACGTCTTGAGGCTGATGAAGTCCTTCCGGCTGAGGCTGCTCGACAAGCCCAGGAATTAGAGGCTCGTGGGGAAGCCGCTCAACTGGCTGAGAATGCGGAAGGGGCTGCTCAAGTAAACGAGATCCTCGCGCAGGTGTGGCGCACGATGGGTGATGATGCTGCTAGTGTCTTTCTAATTCAACAAATTGAAATGATTCTTGGTGAAGCAGCCAGGATCCCCAGCCGTGTTCATCTCAGTAACGTCAATGTTATTGATAACGGTGACGGTCGCTCCATTGCCAGCTTGACGAATGCTCATCCTGAAATGGTGAAACAGTTTCTGTCTCAAGTTGAACAAACGCTAGGGATTTCCGTGACACGATCCTGGCAAACCCTCCCGACATCAACTAATGGCGCATCCAAGCCAGAGCCGGTTACTTCGGCTACAGCTCCCTCATCACCAAGCCACGACTGGACCGACTCCGATCAGGAGACTCTCTAGACTCAATCCCAATATCAGATACTCATTCTCTCAATAGGATCAACTCATGGAAGTCATCTTTACCCTCATTTTGGTTCTAGCGATGGGGGGCGGGGCCGGACTTTTAGCCCTCAACAATCTCTACTATGTCTGCCAGCCCAGTGAAGTACTAATTTTTGCTGGTTCTGGCCGACGCGGCTACCGTTTAGTCAAAGGGGGGAGTAGCATTCGCGTTCCCCTGTTGGAGCAAGTCCTCAAAATGGATCTCTCTAACATCATTATTGAACTGCGGGTGACCAATGCCTACTGTAGGGGTGGGATCCCTCTGAGTGTCTCAGGCGTAGCTAATATCAAGATTGCCGGACAGGAACCCGCCATTCACAACGCGATTGAACGATTATTGGGTAAAACCCGTGAGGAAATTGAGAGTCTTGCTCGTGAAACCTTAGAGGGGAACCTTAGAGGGGTGCTAGCCAGCTTAACACCTGAGCAAGTGAACGAAGATAAGATTGCATTTGCCAAGAGTCTTTTAGAAGAAGCTGAAGATGATCTACAGAAATTAGGATTAGTCCTAGACACATTGCAGATTCAAAATATCTCAGATAATGTCTCTTACCTCAACTCGATCGGACGCCGTCAGCGAGCCCAACTGCTACGTGATTCCCGGATGGCCGAGGCTAAAGCTAAAGCTGAGTCTGCCATTCGAGCGGCGGAGAACGAGAAAATCACAGCTCTGCGCCGAATCGATCGAGATATTGCAGTGGCCCAGGCCGAAGCGGAGCGTCGGATTCAAGACGCGATTACTCGCCGCCAGGCCATGATTGCAGAAGAAGAAGCTGAAATCGGCTCGGAAGTGGCTCGCACAGAAGCTGAAGTTGCAGTTCAACAGGAACGCATCAAACAAGTTGATCAACAACTCCAGGCCGATGTGATTGTCCCCGCTGAAGCGAGCTGTAAACGAGCGATCGCGGAAGCAAAAGGGGAGGCCTCCCGGATTATTGAAGATGGTAAAGCTCAAGCCCAGGGGTTGCGACGATTGGCTGAATCCTGGCAGTCAGCTGGCTCCAATGCAAAGGAAATTTTCCTCTACCAGAAATTAGACGTACTGCTTCGTACGATGGCTTCAACTGTTCCTGCCATGGATGTACAAAATGTTACAGTTATTAATGGAGAGGATGGAAACACAGCAACTAAGCTAGCAGCCTTTTTTGAACAGCTGCGGCAAGCCTCCGGTATTGATATTGCCGAGACCGTCCGTAGCTTTGGCTCTTCTCAACACACCAAGAATCCGACAGATAGTGTCCAGGCGTCCCCCCTAACTGGATCTGGGCGACCCCCCTCAGTGCCTCCCGCCATTGCACCTCAGCCTGGCCCTGTAGCTTCTCCCTTTCCTCAATTCTCAGTCGGCGGACAGATGGAGCCGACGTCAGCTACTCCTCTAGCTGAAACTAGGGTGGACGTCGATCCTCAACTACAAGAACGCGTCCGCAATCTGCTGGACTTTGTTTCCGCAAATCAATCTACCCCGTCAGAGGGAATCATTCGGGTTGAACAAGCCATACGCTACGATTCAGCTTTCCGCGAGAAATTACATGCTGCCTTCAATGCTGGTGGAGAAGAGGCACTGCAGGTTTTATTTGAACATCCCGTCGTGCGAATTTCATCTCGAATGGTCAAAGAGTGGCTCAACAAGTACTAATTAATCTGCAACGCACCCACAACTGAGTTAGTTCGGATAACAGCTTCAACCCGTATGACTGATTCAACTCCAGATCCTCCGGCCTCGATTGGCATCATTATTCCGACCTTGCAGGAAGCCTCCACAATCACCGATTGCCTTCTTCATCTCAATCACCAGGATCCGCCGTTTGAGGTTGTGGTGGTTGACGGAGGATCCAAGGATCAGACCATCCATCTGGCCACGCTGTGTCGAAGTCAGTTAGCTTATCCGCTTCAGGTTGAATCCTCTCCATCAGCCGGACGAGCGATGCAAATGAATTGGGGAGCTGCCCGTACAGATGCTCGGATCCTTCTGTTTCTCCATGCAGACACCCGATTACCTCCTCAAGCCCTCAACACG
>CAYUEE010000010.1:0-18320 GCA_964443615.1 uncultured bacterium
AAACAACCCAAGGACTCTCATTACAGGATGCGTTAGACACGGCTGTTGAGCAGAATCCAGAAATTGAAGCCGCCCGCCTTGATATCCTGCAAGCTCAAACGACCATTGACCAAGTAGTTGCCACCTATCGCCCCACTTTCACCACGACAACGTCCTACTTATACAATCAGCCTCCCAATGGTGGAAACCCCTTTGCCGGTGACTCCAGTAACATTGCAGGATCCTTGCTGCGACTGGACTACTTGTTTCTAGATGGCGGTAGCCGAGATGTTAACTTGGAAGCGGCCAGAGAAGGGGTCCAAATTGCCGAGCTTACTCTGGATCAAATTATTCAAAATGTAAAGTTATCGGTTGCTATTGCCTACTACAACTTGCAAGCGGCTGACTCCGATGTTGCGATTAACCAAGCTGCTGTGGAAAGCCAGCTGGCCAACCTGCGTGATGCTGAAGCCCAAGAACGAGCTGGATTAGGGACCCGTTTTAGTGTCCTACGAGCCCAAACAGAGCTAGCCAATAACCAGCAAAGTCTGATTACGGCTCAGAACAATCAGCAAATTAGACGTCGGCAACTGGCGGAACTCCTCAATTACACAATTCCCCAAGATGTTGTTGCCACGGATCCGATTGAACCGGTTGGCGAATGGGACCTCAGTCTGGAAGAAACCATTGTTACCGCACTTGAAAACCGCCCTGAACTGGAATTACTTCGGCGTCAGCTCGATGTCGCGAAAGATGAAGCCACAGCAGCTCTCAAAGCCCTACTTCCCCAGTTAACCTTGTTCACCACCATCGACGGCGGGGTTGATGTCCAGCGCCGCAATAGCTACGACATTGGCTACACAGCGGGTGCTAACATGTCCTGGAATTGGTACGACGGCGGTCAAGCAGAAGCTCAGTCTGAAAGTGCTGAACTTGAAGCTCTAGTAGCTGTAGCCAATTTTGAACAGACGCGAAACCTGATTCGCCGCGCAGCGGAAGAGGCTTTTCTCACTTTGATTTCATCTCGTGAACAGATTGATTCGTCTAAAACAGCCATTGAATCGGCAGAAGAGAGTTTAAGACTAGCTCGCTTGCGCTTCCAAGCTGGTGTAGGTACTCAAACAGAGGTTATCAGTGCTGAATCCGCTCTCACCACAGCCCGAGGCAACCTATCTAGTGCTGTCATTTCTTACAACGTAGCGCTAGTTCAGCTCCAGCGGGCAATTAACCGCCTCTAGTCTCCTGACCGGAGTGACTGAAACCACTGCGACAGCACTGCTCGACAATCCTGCTCACAGATGCCTCCCATGACTTGAGGTCGATGAAATAGAGCAGAAGATGCGAACAGATTAAGTACACTTCCCAAGGCCCCTCCCTTAGGGTCATCAGTGCCATAGATCACCATAGCCACCCGTGACTGCGCAATGGCCCCCGCACACATCGGACAGGGTTCCAACGTCACGTACAGACGACAGCCTTCTAATTTCCATGACCCCCAGACCTGCCCGGCCTGTCGTAACACTAGAATTTCAGCGTGAGCGGTTGGATCCTGGTCCTGTTCCCGACGGTTACGTGCTCCGGCTAATAGACTCCCAAACGGATCCACCACTACAGCCCCAACGGGGACATCTCCAGCTGCGCCCGCCTGATGAGCCTCTACAAGCGCCTGTTGCATCCAATACTGATGAGAGCGGAATTGATTTACACAAGTTGATTTACACAAGTTGATTTACACAATGGATCCTTACACACTTTAACGTTCAGCTAGCCACACACTTTACCCCCAACCCACAGTCAGCCTTTCTCTGGTCTTAAGTCAAGACTCCATCGCGATCAAGACATAAATTCAGACTACTGACTCATGCAGGTCCTCTCTGAATTTGCTAAGTTGTACCAATCTTTTGATGGACTCAAGGCCTAGCGAGCCTGGTTCGAATTCAGTTCGGGCCGAGCCTGTTAGTGCTAATGGTGTGGGGTATTAGGATCCAAGGCATCCAAATTAGTCAGAGTCCGCTTACTCTGTCCAGACCTAGGAGATTCGTATGGATCGCAAGCTGCAAAAAGCCACACTGGCCACAGGACTCTTTGGTGCAGGCCTTGTGGTAGGCTTAGCCGTCTCTCATCGTTCCCTATTGGGTCTTTATGTCCAGCAGTTGGATATATTGAAGCCACTAAGACCCGAGCTGTTGGCAGATGGCCAAGACTCACAGCCTGCTGATCTACCTTCTCCAGCAGCTGCGTTTCTATCTTCAGCGAACTTTGTTACCGGCATTGCAGAAACTGTTGGCCCTGCTGTAGTCCGAATTGACTCCAGTCCGGACCAAGCCTCAGATCAAGAACTAAGGGATCCATTTCAGCCACCACCATCGTCAGACCCTGGGGAACCACGTCAATATGGATCAGGTTCTGGCTTCATCGTTAGTCCAGAAGGAACAATTTTAACGAATGCTCATGTTGTTAGAGGGAGCGAGACGGTTGCTGTTGTCTTACAAGATGGACGTATCTTCACAGGTACTGTTCAAGGGGTGGATCCGGTTACTGATGTTGCCGTTGTTGTGATTGATGGCACCGACCTACCGACTGTGGGATTAGGGGACTCTGACCAGGTCAAGCCCGGCGCCTGGGCTATTGCCATTGGTAACCCGCTGGGACTAGACAGTAGCATCACGGCGGGCATCATCAGTGCTGTGGGTCGTAGTTCCGGGGAGGTCGGAGCTCCCAACAAGCGTGTAGCCTTTCTCCAAACCGATGCAGCGATCAATCCAGGTAACTCTGGAGGACCCTTACTCAACGCGTCTGGCCAAGTGATTGGTATCAATACCGCTATTTTTGAACGAGCTCAAGGTGTTGGATTTGCTATTCCCATTAACCGTGTTCAGGCTATTGCCGACCAGCTGATCGCCACGGGTCGAGTTGAACATGCCTTCCTGGGCATTCGAATGTTAACTTTGACACCTGAACTGCAACAACGAATCAACCAGGATCCGTCCGCTGATTTTGCCCTTGAGCTTGACTCGGGTGTTTTGATTGCGGCTGTTGTATCCGATTCACCTGCAGAAGTTGCGGGACTCCAATCCGGTGACGTAATTACTCAGATTGGCAGTGTTGCCATTTCGTCAGCAGAGCAGGTTCAGCAGCAAGTTGAAGCCGCCGGAGTAGGCAACACTATTCAACTGCGGGTTTATCGTCAAGATCAAGAGCAACTAGTTGAGGTTCTCACCGGCACAATCCCACCCGAATCATCGTAGTCTGGCCCTTAAATAACAATCACTGCTTGAGTAACGATCGCTGGGTGGCTGCTGTCGCTCAACCGGCCCGAATCCCTGAATTAATGTCTAGAGTGCTCAAAACACTTGGTAGACAGAATAGCTAGTGGGTAAACAGAATAGCTAGTGCTCAAATAGTGAACTCAGAAACGGATCCATTTTAAGCCTCTTCTAAAGGAGCCATCGTGAGACCTTCTTGAGACAGCTGCAGATGATAAAGCTCTGCCTGCTCCTGGGGGCCAACCCAAACGACGGCACTCCCTTCGTAATGAACTTGGGCGGTGAGCTCTTTGGCTCTAGGTTGCGTCATGGCAGGAATGTACTTCAGTAAACATTCTGTAACGTGCTGAATTGTATTGAAGTCATCATCTAAGACGATAACCTTATAGCGAGGGTATAGTCTTGGGATAACCGTAGTAGCCGGAGACGACTGTTGGCTGGGTTTCGGTGGGGCTTCAGTAGCCATAGGGCGTGAGTGAATGAGTATTCCTAAGCACTAGACCGTCATTATAGCGCCCTTACTAGAGGTTCCTCCCCTGTCACGGCTTGATCGACTGGATCAGGTTGGCACCCTGTGATTTTTCTGATGTACTCGCGGGTGACACCTGACCCTCTTGCCTGATCAAAGCCTCTGGAGCTAGAGCCTGAAGAGCATCAAAGTCAAAAAGGTCGGTATCTGCCAGATGAGAAGGGACCACCGATTGAAGGCTATGGAATAGATTATCAAGCCGTCCTGGAGTCTCTACCTCCCAAGCTTGCAGCATTGACTTGATCTGAGCCCGTTGGAGAGTAGTCTGGGAACCGCACAGCTGGCAGGGAATGATGGGAAACTGCCGAGCGTTAGCGTAGCGTTGAATGTCTCGCTCTGAACAATAGGCTAATGGACGAATAACAATATGACGACCGTCGTCACTCCGTAATTTAGGAGGCATGGCTTTGAGCTTACCCGCGTGAAACATATTCAGAAAAAGGGTCTCAACGATGTCATCACGATGGTGGCCTAGGGCTATCTTGGTTGCTCCCTCTTCTTGTGCGATCCGATAAAGGATCCCTCGCCGTAGCCGAGAACAAAGACCACATAAAGTTTTCCCCTCTGGAATCACTCGCTTTACAATGCTATAAGTATCCTCCTCGACGATACGATAGGGCACTCCTAGAGACTCCAGGTAGGTGGGCAACACGTGAGCGGGGAACCCGGGCTGCTTCTGATCCAGATTGACTGCCAGGATCTCAAAAGACACAGGTGCTTTGCGTTGGAGGCTCAACAACAGATCGAGAAGAGTATGGGAATCTTTCCCTCCTGAAAGACACACCATCACCCGATCTCCTGCCTCGACCATACTGTAGTCATGAATGGCTTTGCCCACCAATCCTCGCAGGCGAGCCTGAAGCTTTTTACGAGTTTTGGAGGGACTGGGAGCATCCATGACTAAACTGGGGGCTGACGTCACCGTCCACTGTAACTGATTCGCCCAGTCGTGAATGGCTGGCCAAGATTTAGGGAGTTAACTCTGACCCAGGGCGAGATTCTACCGGAGGGGCTTGCGGCGGAATGATATCAACGGATCCGTCAGGACGCTGTTGGACAGTCCCCAGTCGAGCCAGGTGATCACGCAGAATGATTTGCCTTAACTCAGTGTCTTGAACAGAGCCGTAAAGGTCTGACCAGACTTTAAATTGCACAGCTTCAATAAAAGGACTATCAACAAATCGGTCGGCCAAAGCACGCCAAGCATTAGCAGCCTCTGCGGATCCAAGACCGGCCTCTTCATACCAGTCAGCAGCTTCGTAATAAGCATCTCGCCCCTCTTCACGGTTATCAAGCAACAAAAATTCAATTAAACCTAACTGAATGTGGAGTCGATATGCCTCTGGCGTACTATCAGGGGATAACGATTCAATACCTTTTTCTAGTAGCTGACGCGCTTGTCTAGGCTGGGCCGCGATAAACGCCAGTGTGTTTGATCCAGACAAGTACGCTGTGAGAAAGCGTGGATCTAAATCTGTAATCGTATCGAAGTAAGGATACATGAGGTCATAGCCCACAGCCGGACGATTGTCATTCCCGCGATACTGAATAGAATCCAGCCAGAGCCAGGAAGCACCCAAATTGTCGTATCCTAAACGAGCAATAGCTGTAGCCATCGCGATAGTCTGTTGAGCTTGCTGCTGCTCATCATCAACAGACTCATTAGTGTTCAATGCGGAAATAGCCAACTCACGCCACTGAAACGTTGCAATGCAGAGCGTAGCCACGGTTATAACTAACCCTGTTCTAATCAAATCTTGACTGAGTCCCGAAGGAGACATCGACTTCATCTCGTTTCATCCACGCAGCAGTACTATTTTATTCATTATTTACCGTCAGCTCGTCAATCGGAACTGGCCCTGCTTGGGTGTAGTGTTGCACTGCTGGTCTAGGTGACAGGCCCTATGGATTTGTCAGACGCGGTCTTTTTACCGTGATGGGGGTAGCAGGGTATAACTCAGCCATTGTGAACCATAAGTGGTAGGCCAGGTCGGTAATAGCTGGGTAACCAGATGGTAGTATACAGAGGTTCTCAACCCCGTGAGAGATATGGCTTTTGATGTTCAGAAGACTGGTATTGCTCTAGATACAATTGGAGGTGGGTACGAGGAAATCCCCTATCCCAATGTGCCAATTGATGCCTCGCCAGAAAACAATGACTATACCCTATTTGACTTCTTCCGCAATAGCCTTGTGACAGCCCAGTATGTAAGGACTCGTCAAATCATCTCTAGTGAAGGGAAAACACTCTTGAATGTAGGGTGTGGGTCTGGCTGGGAAACTTTATTAATGGCCGAGGCGAATCCAGGAGCTCGCAAAATTGTCGGGATTGATTTATCCCCTCGCTCTGTTAAAGTTGCCGAACAGCGTCTGCGATTGCATGGATATACCAATGTTGAATTCTATGCAATGGATTTATTGAACGTAGGTCAGTTGAATGAATCATTTGACTTGATTGCGTGTCGAGATGTGATTTACCTGCTGGATTCGCAAGTTGACGCTCTCAAGGCCATGCAAGGGGTTTTAAAGCCAGATGGGATCCTGGCCAGTGGCTTGCATTGTTACTATCAGCGCTATCGTTATTTAGGTATGCAACAGTTTTTCAAAATCCTCGGTTTGTCTGAGTTACCTAGTTCTGAATCAAACAAGCTGGCTCGTTCGCTGGTAAATAGCTTGAGACCTGAAGCTCATGAGGTCATTGGGTGGGGCCCCAACCTGAACACTGACGATCAGGCTCTGATGAATAATCATCTGCTGTGGGGTGACAAGGGGTTCTCAGCCCTTCAGATGATGGATTTCCTGCATCAATCGGGCTTAGATCTCGTGAGTATGGTAAATTCTCCGACATGGGATTTGACCAAGTTTTTTACAACAGTTCCTGACTGGGTTGAAGCGAAGCTTGATGAACTTAGTCGAGCAGAAATTCTTCACCTAGTCGAACTTCTTGCACCTCCTGACCGGCTACTAGATTTCTGGGCAGAGCACAAAGGATCCTCTCTCCTTTTTCCTTGGTCAGATGAGGATTGGCAGGTCGGCGTTATCCACCTCAATCCTATTTTGATGTACGGGTCTAAGTGGCCGGACAGGATTGAAGAGGCAATCAAACAAAAGCAACCGTGTCAGTTCCCATGGACAGCAAAATATGGTACGCGGCTCACCATCCCGGAGGACAAATTAAAATGGCTTAGCCTTTTACTTGAAGGACCACGCACAGTGGATGAGCTGGCGGACTATGCTCTTTCTTTGGATAAGAAAGCGGATCCAGAGGAGCTCCGAGAAGATGTATTAGTCAACTTACAAGCTCTTGAAGACTATGCGTTTGTGCTGCTAGGTCCATCAAATTGAAGGTGTAGGTTCATGATGAGCAGGGAATTAGCTGGCTCGCAAAATCTATAGATCAACTTCACACGCAAAGGTCACCCACAACTGAGGGGAGACTGCCATAATAAGTGGGCCAAGTAGGAGGATTCTAATGCGTTTGAGCCAGATGCTATTCGTTACTCTCCGTGAGGATCCCGCAGAGGCAGAGTTACCTAGTCATAAGCTACTAGTTCGAGCGGGGTACCTACGTCGTTTGGCTCCTGGAGGGTACTCCTATCTCCCTCTGCTGTGGCGGGTTCTTCAGAAGATCTCGACAATCGTTCGAGAGGAAATGAATGCTATTGGCTCCCAAGAGTGTCTATTCCCACAGCTCCAACCGGCTGAGATCTGGCTAGAGTCGGGACGTTGGGATACCTACACGACGGCAGAGGGCATCATGTTTGCACTCACAGACCGTCAGGGACGCGATTATGGCTTAGGTCCTACTCATGAGGAGGTCGTGACAGCGTTAGCCAAGGATCTAATCCGGTCTTACCGCCAACTGCCGCAAACGATTTATCAAATTCAAACGAAGTTTCGGGATGAAATTCGACCTCGATTTGGCCTGATGCGAGGCCGAGAGTTCATCATGAAGGATGCTTACTCATTTCATGTTGATGAGACGAGCTTAAAGGTAACCTATCAAACTATGTATGACGCTTACCACCGGATCCTGACACGCTGTGGGCTTCGATTTCGAGTGGTGGATGCTGATGCCGGTGCGATTGGTGGACCCCAGGCTGCCTCTCAAGAGTTTATGGTATTAGCTGATGCGGGTGAGGATGATATTCTGTTTACTGCGGACGGATCCTATGCAGCTAACGTAGAAAAAGCAGTATCATTGCCTGATGAAGCCGAGGGCTCCCCGTACACGGAATTTCAAGAGCTAGAGACACCTGGAACGAAAACAATTCAGCAGTTAGCAGATTATTTGAAGCTATCTTCAACTATCATAGTTAAAAATATTCTTTACCAGGCCATGTTGGACAATGGGTTCCTGGTTCCCGTTCTAGTGAGTATCCGAGCTGACCAAGATATCAATGAAGTTAAATTATTGAACGTGATAACTCGGTTGGCGCCTGAGTATGGTGGGAGTAAGGTATTGAAGTTAGTCCTAGCGGATCCGGCCATTCAAGCGAGCTGGAAAGGGGATCCAATTCCCGTTGGCTACATTGGTCCTGACTTACCAGACAGTTGTTTGGGTCATCGGACAGACCTCGCCTCAGCATTTTTGCGGTTAGTTGATGAGACTGCAAGTGGTTTGAAGAACTTCGTAACAGGAGCTAACCAAGATGGGAAGCATGTTGGTGGGGCTCGTTGGGATGCTCAGTTTCCGTTGCCGAGGGTTATTGATGTCCGATTGGCTAAGGTGGGGGATCGGTCAGTTCAGGATCCGACTCAACGACTGGAGATCGCTCGTGGCATAGAAATTGGCCATATCTTTCAACTGGGATTGAAATTCTCCAAAGCAATGAATGCCACCTTTACCGACGAGAGCGGTGCAGAACAACCAATATGGATGGGCTGCTACGGTATTGGTGTCTCCCGATTAGCCCAGGCTGCGATTGAACAACGGCACGATAGTAAGGGGATTATCTGGCCTTTGGCTATCGCTCCTTATCATTGCATTGTGGTGGTTCCTAACGTTCAGGACCCTGAGCAAATGCAAGTGGCGGAACGATTGGTAAACGAGCTAACTCAAGCTGGAATTGAAACCCTCTGGGATGATCGCGATGAACGAGCTGGAGTTAAGTTTAAAGATGCTGAGCTAGTTGGTATCCCATTCCGGGTTACGACGGGACGCAGTCTCAAAGAAGGTAAAGTTGAGGTGTCTATTCGGGCAACGGGGGAGTTAGCTGAGATTCCCGTTGATGGACTCGTTACAGTCCTCAAAGAGTGGATGGAGGCAAAGTCTGACTAGTATAACCAGTTCAAATCTTTGCTCCTTCATCATTGATTAGGGCTAGCATCATTAGACGAGAAGAGACTTACTTAAAGCAGAGAGTATTGACATTAGGCCAGCCGTTTTTCCCGCGTGTGAGCCGTAGCCGTTAGGTTAGAGTCCAAGTTTAACATGCTTAGGTTATATCTATCACTAAGGCATGGCTAGGTAAGTGAGCGAGGATATAAGTCTCTGCAGATTCTTGGGGAAGGGGACGAGCAAAGTAATAGCCCTGTCCGTACAGACAGTTTAGATGATTTAACTGGTTGAGCTGAGCCTCTGTTTCAATACCTTCTGCGACAACCTCCATACCCAAGTTTTCGGCTAAAGCTAGAATGGCTTTAACAATAGCGACATTTTCAGTTGTCACATCAACTTTATCAATAAATGATCGGTCTATCTTTAGTGTGCTCACACTTAAACGGTGAAGATGGCTCAGTGAGGAATACCCTGTCCCAAAGTCGTCAATGCTTAGCTGAATGTGACGAGAGCGCAACTGACGAATAATGTCCTCAACCAGTTCAGGGTTATCCATCACAGTGCTTTCAGTAATTTCAAGCTTAAGGTATCTGCTATCTAGCCCAGAGCGCATGAGAGCTTGTTCAATGCTTTCAATTAGATGGGATTGACGGAATTGTTTCATCGAAATGTTAACACTGATGGTCAAGCCATCTGTGCCAGCGAGTCCATACTGGGAGTTCCATACCTGCACCTGCCGACACGCATTGAGTAAGACCCAATCTCCAATAGCTACAATCAGGCCAATTTCCTCAGCAACGGGGATGAACGTGGCTGGGGAAATCCAGCCCAGCTCAGGATGCCTCCATCGAAGCAGAGCCTCAAAGCCTACAATAGAACAGTCCTGTAATCGAATGATGGGCTGGTAGTAGAGTTCAAACTCCCCTTTTTCTACTGTCCGTCGTAGATCAGTTTCCAGCTTCAGCCGAGACATCATTTTTGCATGCATTGAAGATTCAAAGAGCTGATAACACCCCTTGCCCCTCACCTTTGCCTGGTACATTGCTGTGTCAGCATCCCGAAGTAATTCATCTGGCTGAGAATAGTCAGACCCGAACACAATGCCCATACTGGCATTGATAAAAACTTCATAGTGTTGAATTTGAAAAGACACCCTCAAAGCTTGCTGGATTTTCTCAGCACAGTCTGCCGCCTGTTGAATATCATCGATATCCTCTAACAGAACTAGAAATTCATCGCCTCCTAGCCGACATAGGATCTCTGATCTATCCAGGCAGACCTCCAACCGTCTAGCAATCGCGATTAGAAGTTGATCTCCAACTAGATGCCCTAGAGAATCATTGATGACTTTAAAGTGATCACAATCAATGAATAAGATCCCGAAACCATAATTTGAATCCTGGCTCGCACGATTAATGTTTTTGCCTAGATGTTCGAGTACACTAACGCGATTAGGTAGTCCTGTAAGACTGTCATGCATCACCATGTGCAACAATTGTTGCTGAGCCTGCTCTCGTTTAGAAATTTCGCCTCGCAGAGCATCATTAGCTGCTTCCAGTTCAGCAGTACGGTGATGGACACGTTCTTCTAATTCTGAATTGAGCTGCTGTAGCTGCTTTTGCATCCGACGAATACTTAACTGGTTATTAATGCGTGCCAGGATTTCACCAAATTCGAAGGGCTTGGTGATGTAGTCGCTGCCTCCCACTGAAAACGCTTTCACCTTGTCTAGGGTTTCCCCTAACGCACTGACAAAGATGACAGGGATCCCAGCCGTCCGAGTATCAGACTTAAGGTATTGGCAAACCTCATAGCCACTCAAATCAGGCATATTGATATCTAGCATTATAAGGTCTGGTAGTGTCTGCTGTACAAGGTCTAGTGCGGTGACTCCATCATGTGCTTGCGTGACAATGTATCCCTGGCTAGTTAAGAACATATCCATGACGTAAGCATTACTGGGGGTGTCGTCTACGATTAATATGACCCCCTTGATAGATTCACTGTTAGCTTGAGACCTGTTGGCTTGAGACATTTGAGTCATGGCACGTTTGAGCAGGGAGGGTTGATCACCAGATACCCTACATGTTCTAGCATCTATTATCGTCAGTGTAAGCTTACAGTGCTGTTGCCAAAGTGGCCGATTTAATTGCCAATACGCGGTGCTGACATGGGTTGGACCAGTTTTGGCTCTGAAAGAGTAATAGAAACAGATTAAAGCTAAAGTTGAGAGCGCCTGCGGTGATCACCCAGCAGTTACCCACAATTGTCGACCGAGTGTTGGCTAGTTGGGGAAGCATCCAGGCCAATCGTGCATATTTGATTCTAGATAATGCTGACTTCAAGTTGCTCAAACCTTGGTTAAGTAGTGCTCTTGGCTCTGCCGATGAGTTCCTCACGGCCTAGTCAGCGAGTTAGGGGTAGGATCCGTCAATCCCAGCCGCTGCCTCACTTCGGAGTGCAACCGATTCAAGATGGATTCCGGTGGGAGCTGCTCTAATATGGTTTGGATTTGCAATTTGGGGCTTAAGGGCCCAGTGATAAATTCAGTAACGACACTGGTTTGGATCTGGTGAGTCAGTGAGTGAGAGCCCAGACTAACCAGAATCGCTTGAACAAGTGCTGTGCCCCAGTACCAGGGAGTTGCTAATGAGGGGATCCCAGTTAAGGTACTCAGACTCACGTCGAATCCATTCAAAAGGGCATTAGAACCTAGCTCGATGAGGGTTAGGATCCCTAAACTAAGCGTGAGACGTTGAATAACCAGCCCGAAAGTACCAGGGGACAACGGGATTTGCAGAGTTTGCACCAGGGTTGTGATCATGGCTAAGTCAGCACCAGTCGCCAGGAGTAAGTCGAGCAGAGGCGAAGGGCATAGGCCGACTAGTCCACTCTTCCCCATCAGGAACCACCAAGATCGAGCAGTAATGGTCGACTCCGCCTGCGCAACGCGAGTTTGAACCCAGCGTTCTTGTAATTGTGATAATTGAGTTAATACATTCAACGCCAGGAGACCTCTCCCTTCGCGGTTCAATACCTGGAGTATGGTGGACTGCAAAGGGGCAATGACAGGATCCGGTTTTTCCCATTCATAGGTAATCTGTCCATCAGGCCAATGGATCCTGACGTTAACGGGATTCGGAGATGCAGCTACCATCACAATTTCGTCCGGTGAAACGAGTTGTCGGAGAGTAGGACTCGTGAGCTGGTTGTAGATGGCTTGACGATCGCGGTCGGGGTAGAGATCAACTTTATTAAAAACAAGAATAATGGGCTTGAGCAGAGTCCTCAATTCTAATAGGGCATCGTATTCAATCTGAGTTATGTCCCCTGAAATGATAAAAAGGATTAAATCAGCCACATGAGCAGCAGACCAAGCCAACTGTTCACGGGCTTCCCCTTCAACTTCATTAAGCCCTGGAGTATCAATTAATGTGAAGGTGTAGGACTCTTCTATCTCCGGACTCCACATAATTGCAGTTGTTTGACGAGTGACACCATTCAGAGGACCAACGGTTAAAACTGAGGATCCGTAGAGAGCATTGAGAACAGCAGATTTACCACGGTTGACGAGCCCAAAGGCCGCGATAGTAATGCTGTTCTGTTGTAATTTTTTTTTGAGTGCTTTCAATGTCTTCAAGTCTGAGTGATCCAACTCCTCTGATTGATGGGACCAGAACTCAGTTAAGGCACTCAGAGTGTGCTGGGCCAGCTCGCAGGGATCTAGATCAGATGGGGAGAAGGTCATAGGCCGTGTGTCTGGAATCACAGTATTGAGTGTACTCTTTCCATCCCTCGTTTTGTCTACCCTTTGAATATGACGTTATGCTTGATTAATTTCTAGCAAGGGTGGGTGGTGCAGCAGTGATTTGAAATCAGGGATCCCTCGAATCAGAGGGTGAACGTCATACCAAGTCCTCAATTCGTCTTCCTCATCCAGGTAGTGGTACTCCAGAACACAGCGATTTTGCAACAGATAGTTAAATACGTCTTGGTTGAGACATTGTTTTGTTTGAGCAATCGTTACGAGCAAAGACCACTGCTCTGTTTCGATGGTTCGGCGGTAGGTATCTCGCATCTCTGTCAGAGCTCGCTGAACAGCAGTAGCTTGCACAGGTAGTGCAGTGCTCCGTTCTAGGGCTAGTTGAACAAGCTGCATCAAGATTTTAAGATGGCCCCCACTCATTAAACAGATTCGTTCTAGTATCTCACCTGCTTCAAAAATGAGTCGTTCCTGATCGATTACCCAAACCGGATTAACCCGGCTGATCCGGTGAGCCACAACTGACTTCATCGCTTCCAGCCCAGGCCAGTATACTTTATCATCTGGGCTATGAGTCATGATCATCGGTAACATATGGGGTTTGCCATAGAGATCTTCTAGTAAGGTGCCTGGACGAGAATAGACCCAAGCAATAGGTACAGTGTAGACAATATGACAGGCTAGGCGCTTTAATTGTTCAGCTTGGCCAACAAAAATGCTATCGATATTAGTCTTCCCTCCCGTGCTAACAGACATAATACGGTTGAGATTATCGATGATGATAACGATCCCTTCACAGTCATCGGGCCGAGCTTGCTTCAAATAGTCATTTAAGGCATTTAATAGGGTCACTGTATAAGGATTTACTTGGCGGCGAATCTCATCACGAAGCGAGGGCACAGCCTGTATATTGGAGGTCAATTGCGAAAACTGACTTAGTTGGTCTTCAACGGTTAGCTCCTCGAACTCAGCATCGGTTTGAACAAGAGTCTTAAGTTCGAACCATCGTCCTTTTAACCACTGGAGGAGGGGATTCTGGGAGGCAGGCACACTATTCAGCTGGCCAACCACGTGTCGCACACACATCAGCAAAATATCAATGTAGTGTGTATCTTTTGGATCAATATCGGCTTGATCGGCAATGATATAGATTACTCGGTACCCTTGCTCTTCAAGATCCGCCCGCAACCTCAACAGCTCTGTAGACTTACCCACCCCTTGCAGCCCACTGTAGAGCAAACACCGATGTTGATCCGTGGACCGCACAATCTGACGGCCTAGACTGACTAGAATCTCCCCATCGGCTCGAACCTCCCTACAGTCTACGTAGGCCGGATCTGCAGCCGGGAGAGGTTTCAGGGGATCAAAGGCCCCGTACAGTCGGGCTAACAGATCCTGGCTCATGCTGTTCTCCTTCCAGATTGATTTAGGGTCAACGATGACAAAGATGATACTATTCGAGTTATCCCTTGGTCTGGAGCAACTTGGGCCTAGAGTAGGATCCTGCTAGGATCCTGTGCGGAATAACGCCCGCTCCCAACCGATAGAGTGATTACAATAGAGCATGCACCAGTTGGGTCCGTTCTCTGAGCCGAGGATTATCCCTATGAAAAAAGACCGATTCGTTGCTGCTTTGTTAGCCCTCTTCTTAGGTGGCTTCGGGATCCATAAATTTTACCTGGGGTATAACGCGGCAGGGCTATTTTATTTTCTATTTTCCTGGACTCTGATCCCCACAGTGTTGTCATTTTTCGACTTTCTTGGTCTTGTAATCACTCCCGATGCGATCTTTGATCGACGCCATAATTTAGGTTACTTGCCAACGTCGTCTGCTGGTCTAGAGTCACAGCACCGGGTCCAAGACATTACAGCAGCTATTGGAGATCTTAAGCGCTTGTACGAAGATGGGGCAATTACCGTTGGGGAATATGAGGAAAAGCGCCAGAAACTCTTAAACAAACTTTGAGACTGCTGTCTGTTGAGCCTACCGTTGAGCCTACCGTTGAGCCTAAGGATCCTTCTGATGAATGATGTTGCCACAACCTGGTTTCAGCAAAATCCGACATGGGTTTGGTTCTCTTTATTGCCCGGACTGGGAAGCTTGGGGTTATGTTATGCCGGAATCAAAATTAGAAATCCGCTTTGGACAGGGGTAGGAGCTGGGATTACATTATTGTCCGTAGCGTTGCTCTCGTCAGCGTGGGTGGTGCCGTTATGGATCCTGCAAATCTTTGTGGCGTTTAGGCTCAGGCGTCCATTTCTCTTGAAAACCTATCCCCTGACCTACCCATTACCTCTGGATCCGAGCCTGATCCCGCTCATTGCAGCGACGCGTCCACCAGTTGACATCAACACATGTTCTAAAGACGACATGATCAAGCAGCTGGGTTTACCCCTTGCCTATGCTAATGATATTGAAGTCCTCCAACGCAATGGCTACCAGATTACCTCCATTGAGGATTTAATTGATGTCGCTGGGATTCCCGAGTCTGTTGCTCATCAGATCGAGCCTCTGCTTGTCTTCCAATACGACTTCAACCGAGAAGCTAAAGCGTCGTGGCGACGTTTTAACACATACACTCAAGATGAATTAGTCGCGGTAGGGTTTGATGAAACAATAGCCCAACGGATTCTTGAGGAACGAACAACTCGAGGGGATTTCCGCTCTGTGGTTGATCTAAAAAAACGGGTGGGAATCGACATTAATCGTCATCAACTACAGCGAAAATTTATTACTGACTGATTTCAGATCTGTGTATTGCAACATGGTATAGAACGGATCCTCAGCGTAATTGGGGGAGCTCTGAGGATCCTGGGTGAAATGATGCTTATCCGTAGTAGGGAGGCTCGTTCCCGGGCTTCCATTTGATGTTGCAACCGATACTTGGCTTTTGATCAGAGGTTACGGCTTGGCCCCCTAGCACTGCATCAATGGCGGCTCTGAGATCTTGGCCTGTAACGGGAATATCCGATTGCGGACGGCTATCATCCAATTGGCCTCGATAGACTAACTTTTTATCTGCATTGAATAGGAAGAAGTCAGGGGTGCAGGCGGCAGTATAGGATTTTGCGACTTCCTGGCTTTTGTCGTAACAGAAGGGGAAATTGAATCCTAAGGTTTCGGCCATTGCTTTCAATTTGTCAGGTCCATCGGCGGGATATTTCTCCACATCGTTGGCACTGATGGCCACAATTCCGAGGCTTTTATCGGCGTAATCGTTGCCGAGTCGAGCGAGTTCATCTTGCACATGCTTCACAAACGGGCAGTGCTCACAGATGAACATCACCAGCAAGCCTTGCTTATCCGTAAAGGTCGCCAATGAGATTGTCTGACCCGACACGACATCCGGTAATTGAAACTCAGGGGCGGGAGTATTGAGAGCTAACATTGTAGAGGCTGTCCGAGCCATAGGAGTGTCCTGAATGCACGTTACGCTTATTTTCTCACCTGTTGGCTTCTCGCCTGTGCCATTCAGAAATTGTCTTTACCCTTCGAGTAATCCATACACTGGTATTCTTCATTCTGTCCTGATGGATTCTAACTTAGGGCGAAGGGATCCTTAACCTGTTGAACTGGTTGATCACTGATGTCAAAGCCTCGCCGCAAAATCAAATTTCCCTACCTACTAGGCTCTAAATGGACTGCTGTTCAATCTGTGATGGGATGGCGACATTTCCAGGTAAAGAATCGGCAGGATCAAAAGGGTGGTGTTGTCTTTGCGGAATTACAGTCAGTTTGTGATCCGGCCATTCGCTTCTGGGTCAATGCCAAAAGTTTGCAGAACTCGCAGTTGTGGTTAGCAGGTTGGCTACTGTTGATAGAAGAATCCACGGATGGATCCTGATGCAGGGAGAAAAAAGATGGGACGGATCCGTTAGCGATACTCTGATGACTGTTGCTGACTAGCGAATTTGTTTAGGAGTGGATGCCTTAGTCCAGGGGTTTGGTTAAGCAGGATCCAAAAATAAGTTACTCATAGAAGCACGGAAGAAGAAGGTACACCCTAGTCGGCTGTAGGGGTTGTGGGCGGATCCGGCAGGGGAGCGGAGATAGTCACCCGGCCCAAAGATTTGCTCCTCAATAATAAGGTCGCCACTCAGCATGAGAATTTCCTCAACATCACCGTGCTCATGTAAAGGGTACTGGATGCCTGCTTGAGTCCGTAGGATCCCGATAATCTCTTGATGGTCTTGATCGGTATGGAGTAAAGCGACTTCAATACCTGCAGTTGCAAATGAGTTCCACTGCAGTTGGGTATACGGGATCTGAGTGCAAGGATACTGGGCCTCGGGGGAGACAGGATTGTCTTGAAATTGATCGTCTAGGCAGGTGCGGGCAACACAGAGACATCCGTTTACCGTGGCATGGGAGTGAGCAGAACCAGTTTCGGAGCGGATGTAGTCACCGGCTTGGAGATAAAAGGAGCCTACTTGCAGATCACCGTGGAGTACCAAGATTTCTTCAGGGCCGGCATGGCGATGGACCGGGTAAACGGTTGGATCCTGGGCTCGAAAGAGGGAGAGCGCTTCACGACGAGTTTCGTCCACATTCAGGATAGCGACGTCCACACCGGCGACGGGATGAGGCTGCCATTGCAGATCACAAAATCGGGTAGCGGAGAGTCGACATGGAGGCAGTTGGCTGGCTTGGATCCGTTGCAGAAGCTTATCTTTCAAGGAGGTAGAGGGGTCTAGTGGGTCGGCACCATAGCCTATGAGGGCAGCCGTTTGGGCAGTAAGTTGGAGTTCGAGGGCTAGTTCGGGGGTGGGGATAGTGGATTGTAGGTGCTGGAGCAGTTGCTCTCGATCACTATCCTTAAGGAGATCAAGGGCGTAGAGCGCTAACAACTCGTCGTGAGTCGCCTCAGGCCTACCATCTGTGTCATGCGTTGTGTTAGGCATCACCTGTCCTCTGATCGAGCTCCTCTGGTTGTAGCTTCTGACGTAATTTGGCTAAACCTAGTCTTAGGCGTGATTTGACGGTGCCGAGAGGGATATGGAGCTGGTCAGCGATCTGTTTTTGGGTGAGATCGTTGAAATAGGCTAGTTCAATCACTTCTCGTTGGTCGGAGGGCATCTGCTCCAGCAGGAGGCGGATATGATAGTGCTGTTCACGATGCAGGAGTTCCGATTGAGGATCCTGTTGAAGCGTGTGGTGGGTGTCGACAATGAATTGGATTGTCTGGTGTTGGGATTTACGGCGGAGGCGACGCAGACGGTCGAGGGCGCGGCTCCGCGTGATCAGAAACAGCCAACTGTCGACACGACTACGGGAGGCATCGTAACTCGCTGCTGTCCGCCAAACTTGACAAAAGACATCTGCAACCACTTCCTCTGCCTCTTCTCGTGAGGCCAGCATCCGGTAACCTACCCCCAGTAGGATCCTGACATACCGGTCATATAACTGGGCTAGGGCTCCTTGTTCCCCCGCTGCAATTCGCTGGATGAGGTCAAGATCTGTCTCGACATCAGACTGGTGCTCAGGCATAACTGATCCCATAA
>CAYUEE010000010.1:18420-41600 GCA_964443615.1 uncultured bacterium
CATAACTGATCCCATAATTGAGCCATTGGTTGAGCCCATTTCGTGATTTCAGATATCCTAGCCCACTTCGATCCTTTATCCTTACTCTGTCTTGCAAAAGATCATCGGGATTAAGATGCCTGTTTCCCATCAGTTTGAAAAGCAATACCTGCGGATCCGATCAGAATTGACGCTTGGACTTTGGATCCTAGGAGGCGTCACACTGGCGGGTACAATTGGCTATCGCCTGATTGAGGAGTGGTCGTGGATCGATTCAGCTTACATGACTATCATTACTCTATCCACAGTGGGGTTCACAGAAGTTCAACCGATGAGCTCCAGTGGACGTGTGTTTACCATTGCCCTGATCTTGATGGGACTTACTAGTTTCGGTTATATTGCAAATCGATTTACGGATGCTCTCATTAATGGGTATTTTCGGCAAAGCCTTCAACTACGACAGCGGCAGCATGTGATTAGTCAACTGTTCCAACACTATATTATTTGTGGCTTTGGGCGAATGGGTCAGCAGATTGCTTCGGAGTTTCGGTCTGAGGATGTACCGTTCATTATCGTTGATATGCAGGCTGAGGCGATTGAGGCTGCTGAACAATTTGAATACCCCATTTTGCAGGGAGATGCTACGCTAGATGACACATTAATTAGAGCTGGGATTGAGCGAGCAACCTGCATTATTGCGGTACTGCCTTCGGATGCGGACAATCTGTACACTGTGATTTCGGCTAAGGCTTTAAATTCTCAAATTCGAGTCATCTCACGGGCGAATACAAAAGATGCGTTAAAAAAACTCCAGCGGGGGGGAGCTGATGCTGTGGTTTCACCGTACATTACGGGCGGGCGTCGCATGGCTGCTGCTGCTTTGCGTCCTCAGGTGATTGATTTTGTGGATGGGATGTTGTCTGGTCGTAATCGATCCTTCTATATGGAAGAATTTTTAATTGATCCGCAAAGCTGCCCCTGGGTGGGTCAAACCTTGCGTGAATCTCGTTTGAGAGGGATCTCGGGGGTTTTGGTGTTGGCGATACGCCGCGCTGATGGGTTTCTGATTGGCGGTCCTACAGGTGATGTACAAATCCTGCCCCAAGATCACTTAATTTGCATGGGAACAGCTGAACAGCTGCGCCGCCTTAATCAATTCCTCAGTCCTCTTAACACTCTACGCCCGCCCAGGCATTCAGACTCCAATTTTCAGTCAAGACAATAGGTCAGTTACTGCAAAAAAGTAGTCGATACATTTTAAATGATAAGATACATTTCAAACAATAATTAGAAAACTCTATGATGATGATAGAGAATTCATAAGTTTACTTTTAGTTTGTTCCCTTGGTTTTGGTAATATTGTTTTTAGATTGGGAAAATTCCCGCAATATTATTTTTGAGCCTAGCCAAAATGATGCTCACAAAGTCCTCTCCATTTGAGTCATTCCATGAGCGCTCTGATTTCGAGACCCTTGAGTTTTTTAAGAGTCATCTAGATGAAGGATTAACAGCTGAAGAGGTTGTCAGCCGCTATTCCATCTTTGGTCGCAATCAATTGCCTGTTAAGCCTGGAAAACCGGCTTGGCAAAAGTTTCTTTTACAGTTTCATCAACCCTTGCTCTATATTTTATTACTGGCTGGGGGGGTCAAAGCCTCTTTAGGATCCTGGACAAATGCCGCGGTTATTTGGGGGGTTACGGTTATTAATGCCGTGATTGGCTATGTGCAGGAAGCGAGGGCGGAAGGAGCAATTGCTTCGCTGGCGCGGTCCGTGAGTACGGAGACGACGGTGCGGCGTGATGGTCAAATGCTTCAGGTGAAGTCAGAAGATCTGGTGCCGGGAGATATTGTTTTGCTTAATTCTGGCGATAAAGTGCCAGCGGACCTCAGATTATTGAAAACTCGCCATTTGCAAATTGATGAATCGGCGCTGACGGGGGAATCGGTTCCGGTGGATAAGTCTATCGCCCCATTACCTCAAGCAACACCTTTGGCGGAGCGGGTGAATATGGCTTACGCGGGCAGCTTTGTCACGTTTGGACAGGGGACTGGACTCGTGATCGCGACGGCGGATGCTACTGAGGTGGGTCGGATTTCGCAGTCGATGGCGGAACGGGTCAATCTCAGTACGCCTCTGACGCGTAAGTTTGCCAATTTTAGTCGTGTCTTGCTCTACGGGATCCTGACACTGGCGACTTTAACGTTTGGCCTTGGGCTAGTGCAGGGGGAATCGTGGGTCTACATGTTCGAGGCGGCGGTGGCGCTGGCGGTTAGTGCGATTCCGGAAGGGTTGCCGGCGGTTGTCACGATTACACTGGCGATTGGGGTGAACCGGATGGCCCAGCGTCATGCCATTATCCGAAAATTGCCAGCTGTTGAAGCGTTGGGCAGTGCGACGGTCATTTGTTCTGATAAGACTGGAACGTTGACTGAAAATCAAATGACGGTTCAGTCTATTTATGCTGGCCAGCGGCTCTATCAGGTCGGTGGTAGTGGATACAGTCCGAAGGGGGATATTCGGGCGACGACTCCTAATGATGGCAATGATGCTGATGAGCACGATGTGTTGGCTGATGGTCTCCCCCTGGCGCTCCAGGATTGTTTAATGGCTGGGGTGCTCTGCAATGATTCGGAACTGAAGCACGTTAAAGATCACTGGACTGTTGTGGGGGATCCGACGGAGGGGGCTTTAATTGCGGCGGCGGCTAAGGCGGATCTGAGTCAATCTGAGTTGATGGCCCTCAAGCCTCGAGTTGATTCGATTCCGTTTGAGTCGCAGTATCAGTACATGGCGACATTGCATCATTCAACCCATGCCGTGATCTATATGAAAGGATCCGTAGAGGCACTCTTAAGTCGGTGCTCCTACCAGTTGAGCGATCAAGGTCAGGTTGAGACGCTGGATCGAATCTCGATAGAGCAGACGGTGGAGGCGATGGCGGGTCAGGGGTTGCGTGTCTTGGCGTTTGCGCAGAAAGCGGCTGCTCCCCATCAACATGCGATCGATCATGATGATGTTCGGACTGGATTGGTGTTTTTAGGATTACAGGGAATGATTGATCCGCCGCGTCCGGAGGCGATTGTCGCGGTTCAAGCCTGTCAGTCAGCAGGGATCCGGGTCAAGATGATTACAGGGGATCACTTGACGACGGCTCGGGCTATTGCTCATCGGATGGGGATCCAGGCTTCTGATCGAATTCATGCTTTTGAGGGACGGCAGCTTGCTGGAATGGATCAAGCCGAGTTAGCTCGGGCTGCGCAAGAAGGAGATGTGTTTGCCAGAGTGGCTCCGACTGAGAAGCTGAGACTGGTTGAGGCGCTCCAAGGCTACGGTGACATTGTGGCGATGACGGGAGATGGGGTTAATGATGCCCCTGCTCTGAAACAGGCGGATATTGGCATTGCAATGGGACAGGGGGGAACGGAAGTAGCCCGTGAAGCGGCTGACATGCTGTTGACAGATGATAATTTTGCCTCAATTGAAGCGGCGGTAGAAGAAGGACGGACTGTCTACCAAAATTTGCGCAAAGCAATCGCGTTTCTTCTCCCAGTCAATGGTGGGGAGTCTATGACGATCTTAATTAGTGCGCTCTTGGCAAGGGACTTACCGATCCTGTCGCTCCAAGTTCTGTGGCTAAATCTCATTAACTCGTTGACGATGACGGTGCCTTTAGCTTTTGAACCTAAGTCGGATGGGTTAATGCAGCAGTCCCCCCGTAATCCTCGGGAACCTCTCATTACGAGGCGGCTTCTCTATCGAATTTTGATGATCTCATTCTTTAATTGGATCCTAATTTTCGGGTTATTTGAATGGGCAGAGGCTGTGTACGGTGACATTGCCATAGCCAGAACGATGGCGATTCAGGCTCTAGTGCTAGCGCGGATCGTCTATTTGCTCGGAACGAGTCAACTGGGTGTAAGTCTCCTCCGCTATATCCGTCGTCAGTCTACTACGGTTGCGAATGCCCCATTTTTAATGATGGGAATCGGAGCGGCAGTTGGTCTTCAACTCCTGTTCAGTCAGTGGGGGTTGATGAACACGTTATTTGAAACAGCTGCTTTGTCGTGGAACCAATGGCTGATCTGCCTTTTTCCAATGCTGCCGATGCTACCCATGACGATCCTGGCGAATGCTGTCGATCCTGCTCAAGATCAATCTGGCAGATAAGGTAGACATCCTTGTCGGAGTGATTCGTTGGCCAGGCCAGCCAAATCAGGTCGATTGCGTTTACTAATTACCAATAGTCCAGATAATTCTCCAGGATCCTTCAGTCAGACTCGGCTGAGCCGAGTCTGACTGAAGGATCCTGGACGCTAAAGATAGAAAGGCTTATTCCACATAGTCCAGATAATTCCATAGTCCAGATAACTTGAGGCCAAAGCCACTTATCCTGCAGCACGATGGATCCGATAGCTTTCGTCACTACTTTGAGATGGGTTATGAGCCAGAGGGCATTGTGACAGCATTTGACTTTGGGTTAGTTCGTCAGGCTGTTGAACTCTAGTGGGCTGATTTACCAATTACAGATTGAGCATTCAACTTTTTGCCTCGGAGCAGTTAAAAGGATCCTTAGATTACTATCTCCAATCTGACTCTAGCTTGTTAGTGATTGAGGCGAAGAATACAGATTTAGCTCAGGGATTTACTCAGATAGCCATTGAGTTGATTACTCTCAGTCAGTAGCGAGACTATCAGGATCCTTTACTCTATGGAGCAGTTTCTACAGGGAATATTTGGCAGTTTGGAGTCCTGCATCGAGACAAAAAACAGATTGAGAAAGATCTCTCGCTCTATCGAGGGCCGGCGGATTTAGAGATCCTGTTTAGTGGGCTCTTGTCTGTAAATGGGCAGGGTTGAGAGTGAGTTCGATCCTGGAGTAGAGGATCCTTGAGTAGACGATGATTCTCTCCTATGGGTCTTGGGCATTCACTGCCGGATCCTTGGATTGATTGGGATCATGGAGACTTAGAACGGTCAATAGTCCAGATAAGTATCAATTATCTGGACTATTATGGAATTGAGGTAGGATCCTAGCCATTAGCTCTATACTGGCAGTGCACCTAGTGGCAGAAGCCTTATGACGATCACTGATAAGTTGAATCGCCTAGTTGGATTAATCGAAAGCAAGGGATATCCATTAAGCCAATTTCTGCGTCCACCGTTATCACTTGAGACTATTAACTCAAAATCTCAAAGTCTTCCATTTGATCTACCCGCCGAGATCATCGAACTTTACACGTGGCATGATGGGATAGAGGAGAACTCTGAAATTCCTCTCTTTCGAGATAATCGTTTTCTCTCATGGGATGAAGCACTGGAAGAGTACACCATGATGTGTACCTACTATGTAGATGATGACATTAATTTAGAAGTTGACTTCAGACAAAGTTTCCCATTTGCTGGATTTGAGGGATCCCTTTATGTCATCCCCTCTGAACCTCAAACCTCAATATCTCAGCGACCGATCATTAATGTGTTCGAAGGAATTGATGTTTACTTTCCCAACTTACCCACTATGCTTGACACAATCCATGCTTGGTATCAGGAAGGAGCCTATAGAATTACCTCCACTGAGAATGGACAAGTGGAGTTAGACATCGATGACCGACAGGAAGCGACTATCTGGGCACGACTGAATCCTGGATATCCGATTGCCTTCTAGATAATTATCTGGACTATTGAGTCGTTAGCCTAGAAGCTCGAGCCGAGAGGAGATAGGATCCGTAAACACCTTCTTCATAAGCCATGCTGAAAGACTGGACCCCCCTACTCTTATTCATCACAGCACTAACGCTGTATCTATTAGCCTCAACCCAAACTGAGATGGGGACTAAACGTCCCCGCTGGCTCACTAAAAGTCACATCAGGATCCGTAGATAGCCTTGACTGTAAAGGGATCCATCATTATCTGGACTAAATTATCTGGACTATATGGGATCCTTGTTTAGGACTTGGAGCAGTAGGATCTTGGGAGTGCTAATTTCGCTGGGTGAAAGCGAGGGATCCAAGCTGCAGCACGATCAGCAGTACCATCACGATCACCGCAGTCATCCAAATAGCGGGGATATCAGTATGGCGAATGGCAATTGCACTGTAAGCCCAGACAAACACCAGCACAAAGGGTGTATCCCGGAACATTACTGCAATACTTCCCGCCACCAGTCCTCCTACCACCAGTAGGATTGCGGTCCACGCCACAGCATCAATGCCCCAGCCACCCCAACCCATGATGTAGAGAGCACTCGCTACATTCACGATAGTCGCCACCGAGATCCAAGCTGTATACACGCTCAGAGGAATCTGGACAAGCCAGCGTTGTTGCCAAGACGGTTGCTCCTTCCCAACCCCAAGAATGTTGTAGATACTGAGCAGCGGCACTAGGATCCCTAGCATGGGCACAATCGAGAGGGAGAAAAACCGCAAGGTAAAACAGAAGATCCAAATGACTTGGGCGATACAAGCCACAATGAGCAACTTATTCCTGCGCCAATGATCAGGATTACGTTGCTGGGACGGCTGAAGCTGATAGATACCATAGGCAATTAGCCCAATGTAGATCAAACCCCAGATGACAAACGCATAGTTCGCCGGAGTAATTAATACACCAGAGAGTATCGTATTGGAGATTTCACCAACGTTCTGGCCACCCGGCGGAAAGAAATTAGAAAGGGTATTGACCAGTAAAGTGGCAATGATAGCGATGACAGTTGCGATAGCAAGCCCCCGCTTAGAGGGTAGATCCTGCATAGTCTCAGACCAAATGGGCTACCTTCCAATCCTAAAGCACCGGTGAACAGTTCCCTTTGAAACTTGCAATAATTTGGAAGAGTGAATCTCTGTTGACTATACTAATGAACACCGATGAATACCATGATCTAGATGGATCTATTTACTTCCCATGACTGCCATTACCCTTAACCTTAATCCAGTGGTAAAACTCACCCATCAGCAATTTTATGATCTCTGCAGCGCTAATCCAGAAGCCACACTGGAACTCAATGCCAATGGAGATTTAGTAGTTATGTCACCAACAGGAGGAGAAACTAGCCTCTGGAATTCTGAGCTTAATCTTGATTTAGGATTATGGAACCGTCAGACTCAATTAGGTAAAGTATTCGACTCATCTGGTGGGTTTTCACTTCCTAACGGATCCGAGCGGTCTCCTGACGCAGCCTGGATCCCGCTAGAGAAATGGAATGCTTTAACCCCTGAGCAACGGCGTAGCTTTTTACCCCTTTGCCCTGATTTTCTAATCGAACTACTCTCTCCATCTGATTCTTGGATCCAAGGCCAGAAAAAAATGGACGAGTACATAGCCAATGGTTGTCGGCTTGGTTGGCTTTTAGATCCACACCATCGGCGAGTAGCCATCTATCGTATAGGTAAACCTGTCGAGGTTGTTCAGGATCCTGTGTTTTTGTCTGGTGAAGATGTTCTGCCAGGTTTCATGTTAGATATAGTCGCTTTGTGGGGGAAGTAAACCTAGTTTTCTCCCAATCTTGTTTAAGTCTTTTTCAGCAGTATCCCTACCACTATCCCCAGAGCTTTCTTTCTCTGTCTTTCCATAGTGTTGTTCTCTACATACTTCAACAGATCACTTAAAGGATGATCCCTTGCTCAATGAACCATACAGGATAAGACTTACACTAGAGGAGAACCTTGCAAGGCAGATGATTAGGCATGATTCAGCAGATCTTGGAGCCCGATCTTAAGGATCTTGGCGGTTTTCAAGCCCGCCGCAGTCTCCCCCATCCCAACCGCATGATGATTGGGCCATTCATCTTTTTCGATCATTTAGGTCCGGCAACATTCCCACCTGGCCAAGGCATTGATGTGCGACCCCACCCCCATATCAACCTGGCCACCGTGACGTACCTGTTTGCAGGATCCTTACTCCACCGTGACAGCCTCGGCACTGTCCAAACCATCTATCCAGGAGCCGTGAACTGGATGACGGCTGGTCGGGGCATTGTCCACTCAGAACGCTCACCCGAGGACACCCGAGACCAATCCTCCACCCTCCATGCTATTCAAACCTGGGTGGCTCTTCCCACAGATCAAGAAGAAACGGATCCAACGTTCCACCACTATCCCGCCACAGATCTCCCCCATTGGGACATCGATGGATCCATCGTTACACTCATCGCTGGCCAGCTATGGAATCAGACCTCTCCCGTCAAAGCCTTGTCACCGATCCTATATTTAGATGTACAGTTAGCAGCTGGAGGGCAAATTGAAATTCCGCCCGAGTCCAGTGAGCGCGCCGTTTACAGTGTGACGGCTCATCTGCAAGTAGGACAGGATCCGTTAACCCAGCATCGGCTAGCCGTACTACCCTCTGGTGAATCTGTCAGGATCTCAGCTCGTGAAGCCGCTCGTTGTGTGGTGATCGGCGGAGAACCAGTGGGGCCACGTTTGAAATGGTGGAACTTTGTGTCCAGCCGGGCAGAACGGATTGAGCAAGCAAAGCAGGAGTGGCGAGAGCATCAGTTTCCCTCGGTCCCCCATGAAACGGAATTCATCCCTTTGCCCGATGACGCCTCATAATTTGTTCATCCAAGACCCTGGGCACCACTGACCGAGCCGTGTAAAACTATGAAATAACTCTAAAGGTTTATACCATTCTGTTAGATCTTTGCTATGCGTTTTCTTCTGGTTCTCACCAGATGGCCTCTCTCAGCGAAGGCTCCACGACTAACGGAATAAACCTACCGCTAGGTCTTGCCATTCGCGAGGTTGGCGGGCTACCCCTCGGGATCCAGCTATGATACGTCATTTCCTTCTCGGCTTGTCTGTTCCTATTGTCTTAGGATCCCTAGTCCTCATCCAACCGGGTTTTGCACAACGTCCTGGGGGAGCTGGAGGACCTCCTAGAGCCATCTCTGTTGATGTCTTAACCGCAGAACTCGGATCCTTATCACCCGCTCTGCGATATACCGGTACCACTCAACCGCTACGAGAAGTCACGCTACGAACTCGGACCGAAGGCTTATTACTAGAGTTATCAGTAGATATTGGGGATCCAGTCGCTGAAGGATCCGTTATTGGCCAACTCGATCCAATCCTATTAGAAGCCGCATTGATTCAAGCCCAGGCGGAACTGGCCACGCAAGAGGCTGAAGTTGCTCAGACCCAAGCGCAATTAAGTAACTCCCGCACTCAAGTTGAGCAAGCTCGATTGAATTGGATCCAACAAAAAGCAGATGCGGAACGATTTGAACAATTAGCTGACGAGGGAGCTATCCCACTCCAGCAAGCCGAACAAGCTCTTACCTCTGCTCAAACCGCCCAACAGGCCTTGCGTTCAGCAGAAGAGGAAGTTCAAACCCAAGAGCAAGCGGTGACTGCAGCCCAACAACAGGTGGACGTACAAGAATCCATAGTCGCCCAGGCAGCAGAACGGTTGTCCTACACCGAACTAATCGCCCCTTTCAGTGGAGTCATCATTGAAAAGTGGGTGGAATCCGGATCCTTTCTACCCTCTAGCGCAGATGTGGTAACCGTCGCTGACTTTAATCGAGTCAAAGTGGAGTTCCCACTCTCAGAGTTGAACCTCGCTCAGGTGTCAGTCGGTCAGTCCATTCAAGTGGAATTAGATGCCTTCCCAGATCGTCTGTTCACCGGACAGATTACCCGGATTTCTCCTGCCGCTGACCCAGAGGCTCGGGTGATCCCAGTAGAAGTGCAAATTCCTAACCCCGACAGCCGCATTGGGAGCGGATTATTGGCACGGGTACAGTTAGTAACGGCTCAAGCTCAGCCAATCGTTGTGCCTCAATCTGCGTTACAGGAGCAAAGCGGGTCCCCAACAGTCTTCGTGATCCGCCAACAAGGGGAATCCGTACAGGTGTCTGCTCGACCAGTTCAAGTGGGCTCTCGTGAAGATGGTCAAGTCGAGATTCTCTCAGGGCTTGAGGTAGGGGAGCGCTATGTCGTCCGTAGCTCCGCCCCGTTACAAGATGGTCAAAACGTTCAACTCAGCATTCTTTCCGATACCCAAGGGAGCTAACCGATGACATCATCTACATCTGGCGTGAGCGTCGCTAGCCTTGCCATTCGTCGCCACATCGGTACCCTGATGATTGGCTTGGCTGTGATGGTGCTGGGCTTTTATTTTGCCAGTCAGTTGCCCGTCGACCTACTGCCATCAATTACGTACCCTCGCATCGGTGTTCGCATTAACGTTGACGATGTCACACCGGAGATCGCAGTCGATGAAATCACCCGTCCTTTAGAAGAAGGTCTATCCACCGTTGAAGGAGTCGAACAGATTTTTTCAACCACGCGAGAGGGTCAAGTCCGCATTGATCTTTACTTTGCACCGGGGGGCAGTATTGACCAAGCCCTGAATGACACCACAGCCGCAGTCAATCGAGCCCAGAGTCAGCTACCCGATAGTATTGAGTCCCCTCGGGTATTCAAATTTGATCCATCTCAATTACCCGTTTACGAGCTAGCCTTAACCTCACCAGGATTAGAAGGGGTAGCTCTCCGAACGTTTGCCGAGGATGAGCTGGAACGCGAGTTGAGTGTGGTTCCCGGTGTGGCGACTGTGGATATTGCGGGCGGCATTGTCGAAGAGGTCCAGATTGACCTCGATCTTGATCGAATGCAAGCGTTAGGGTTAGGCCTCAATGATGTGCTGACGCAGCTACAAAATCGCAATCAAGATGTTGCTGGTGGACGGATCCAAGGTGGCTTTGCAGAGGCCCTCACTCGAACAGTCGGACGATTTCAAACCGCTGATGATGTACAGGCCTTCCGGTTAACCGCAGCAAACGGATCCTCTGTCCGATTAATTGATTTTGCCGAGGTAGCCGTGCGACCGGCAGACGAAGGGGTCAAAGTTTCATTGAATGGTAACCCAGCAGTACGCTTGAGTCTCCAGAAGCAATCAGAAGCCAATACAGTCAGTGTCGTCGATGGCATCAAGCAACGATTAGCAGAACTGCGCAATAGTGGCGTAATTCCACCCGAAATGCTCCTGACAGCCACCACAGATGAATCGCGGTTCATTCGCAGCTCTATTCACAATGTGGCACTTGCAGGCTTGAGTGGGGCAGCGTTGGCTGGGATCGCGGTGCTAGTCTTCCTCGGATCCTTCCGTCAAACCCTAATTGTAGTCATTGCCATACCCTTAGCGACCTTAGCGGCTGTAATGCTCATGGGATTGTTTGGCCTGTCAGTCAATATCATCAGCTTGGGTGGCTTAGCTCTCGGGGTCGGGATCGTGGTCGATAACGCCATCGTGATGCTAGAGACCATCGCCAAAGGCGTGGAAGGGATCCCTAGTAACACTCCAGCCCATGCGATCATTGACCAGGCCGAACGCAGCAGTCGGGAAGTGGAGTCTGCTCTAGTGGCCTCAACCGCAACTAACTTAGTGGCCGTGCTGCCATTTTTGTTAGTGGGTGGATTCGTTTCACTCCTGTTCAATGAATTGTTGCTCACCATCAGTTTTGCCATTGCCGGATCCCTAGTGGTGGGGCTAACTGTGGTTCCGATGTTGACCTCTCGCTTGTTAGCCACCCCCTTGAGCAGTGGTTTAAAGCGTTCCTGGCTATGGCGAGGATTTGACAGTGGCGTTCGGGGAGGTACATTCGGCTATCAGCGTCTACTGGGACAGCTACTCCGACTACCATGGCTAGTTATTCTAGTGGCTGTGGTAGGCCTGGGGGGCGGGAGCTACTGGATGTCAGGTCAGTTGAATCAAGAAATCCTGCCTCGTATCAGTACAGGTCAAGTAAGATTGTTTGCCAGCTTTGCAGCAGGGACCACCATTGAGACGAATCATCGGATTATGCAAGAGGTGGACCGGATCCTGCTAGCCCAACCAGAAACTGATTATGTGTTCTCTACAGCTGGCGGCTTTGCCTTTGGCGGGAACACCACCGAAAACCCTCTACGTGGAACCAGTAACATTACCCTCAAGCCGGGTACCGATGTCAGCCCCTATGTGGATCGGGTGAATAGTGCCTTACAACAACTCAACTTAGTTGGATCCCGAATTCGAGTCTCTCCAGGCAGTGTCAGAGGCTTATCAACACGAACCTCAGCGATTAATGCCGATGTGGATGTGGTACTGCAATCGCAAGACACCATTCTGCTTGAGCAAGCCGGGGAGCAAGTGCTTACAGCCTTGGATGCTCAGGCCACTCTAGCAAGCTTTCGACCTGATGCTGATGCAGCTCAACCTGAAGTCCAAATTGTGCCAGATTGGGACCGAGCCAATCCATTTCGACTAAGTCCCGCTGACATCGGCCGCGTCGTGCAGACCGCAGTGCAAGGATCCGTCCCGACCCAACTCCAACAGGGCGATCGACTCGTCGATATCCGCGTTCAACTCGCCGAAGGATCCGTCACTCAACCCTCCCAACTAGAGCAACTGCCCGTCATGGTCCAGAACGCTCAACCCATTCGCCTCGGAGATGTTGCCCGCTTGGAGATGGATCGAGCCCCTGGCGAAATTCAACGCATCAATCAACGGCAGGTATACATTATTGAAGGCAGTTTGACTGAAGGAGCCACTCAAAGTGAAGCTGTCACAGAAACAGACCGGATCCTCTCCACAGTAGAGCTACCTGATGGGGTAACTCTGTTACCTAGCGAAGCCCTAGAGGCGACTCAGGAGTTACAGCAATCGTTAGCAATTCTAGGATCCTTAGCCACCTTTCTAGTATTTGTGGTGATGGCTGTTCAGTACAACTCATTAGTGGATCCATTGGTGATTATGTTGACGGTACCGCTAGCCCTGACAGGAGGGATCTTGGGACTGTGGGTAACCGAGACAGCAGTGGGCATCACGGTATTGGTGGGAGCTGTGTTACTGGTGGGAATTGTGGTGAATAATGCGATCTTGATGGTGGAATTAGCGAATCAGATCCGGACTGAGCACGGGTTGGATCACCGTAGCGCCATGTTGAACGCTGCCCCCCTCCGATTACGCCCCATTTTGATGACTACGATAACGACTGTCTTGGGCTTATTCCCACTCGCGTTGGGCATTGGTGAAGGCTCGGAACTGCTACAGCCTCTGGGTGTTGTCGTTTTTTCAGGATTATCGTTGGCAACTGTCTTAACGTTATTTGTGATCCCCTGTTTCTACGTGGTGCTGCATGGAGTGTTTGGATTGAGGCAACGGGTAGCTGAAGGTGCAGAGCTTGATGAGGTCATAGCAGAACCCCAGTCATTAACCAGATCCTGAGAGAACAGCTTATAAGGATATATCTGTCACCCGCGATCTTGCTCAGGCTGAGAGGAGGTCCCAGTTTAACCTCCCATTATCCACCCACTTATCCTGTACCTTCAACAGGCAATGGCAGCAGAGACTCGACCGGATTTTGAGTCTGTTGCCATAGGTATAGGATCTGCTCTTCTAACTGAGGATCCAGTTCAACAGCAAGGATCCCTTCATGCGCACAGGCCGAAGTTGCCAACCAAATCCCTGCAAGACAAATCTCCCAGGTTTCGGCATCACAGCGATCAACCTCAAGATGAGTCATCCAGCTTAGATCCAACTGATCAGCCATGAGTAAAACGGATCCATGACTAAGTTCAGTTTGAAGCGGTGCCCCCACAGATTGAGCAAAGGTTAGGCGCATTTGAAGCCACTCATGTAAGGGCTGAGTAAGCTGCTCCAGCACAACTCCAGTGTCGGTATATATCAATTTCAACATGACTTAGGTGCTCGATAACATCACTTAAACGGCTACATGACTCTGTGTGTTAATCCCATAAACTAAACCCCCACCTCTAGGAGAAGCGGGGGTCCGAGCAGAACAGGTAAGATGAAATGTTCTATATCGGTACAGGGTGTGGAGCTGGAGTCCCGCCGCTTTGACTGTTTGAATCCTGTTTAGTGTTCATAGAACCAATTTGGAGTTGTTCCAAACACTGCCACAAATGACTTGGGGTCAGAGAAAACTCCTGTGAACTAAAAAGTACTCGGGCAGCTAATCCCTGATATGAGTCACCATAACGATTTCGCCGATCATGACCGGCCAAGGATCCATTAGTAGTGAGGGGGAAACGTACCATTAGAGACTCGCAGATGGAACTATCTATCCAACACATATTCGACATATAGATACTACACCAGGTATTATGGTGATGTCTAGGCTTCAATTTAGAGGTCATAAAACAAGACTCTACCTGCCCTCAATAGACTATGTAGAGTTGAGACAACTCAGTCCGGAAGCTTAGAGGATCCTGTCCGTCTTGACGAGACGCTGACCCAGTTACTGTGAGAGGATCCCTGTCTTTTTCCTAGAGTCTGAGCAGCTTGTGCAGTTTACAGTAGAGGAAACCTCAAGCCCTGAGTCATTATGCAAGTTCAGCTCGTACTCCCCGATGAGTTTGCCCATCGTTTGCAAAATAAATGGGGGAATCTGGAAGGGAAGCTGTTTGAAATATTAATTCTTGAAGCTTATCGCGATGGCACTATTAGCACTGGCAAAGTTCGTGAGCTCATGGGCTTTTCTACTCGCCTGGAAGTTGATAGCTGGCTACAGTCCAAAGGGATTGATCTGCCCTACACCGACACGGACTGGGAAGCAGATCATCAAACTCATGACCTCTTGAAGCGTGAAGGGCGGCTCAACATCCCATGATTGTTGTTTCTGATACCTCGCCAATTTGTTACTTACTCTTAATCCATGAAATAGATCTGCTGCCGCAATTGTATGGCCGGATCCTAATTCCTCTAACCGTTTATCGGGAACCGCTGGATCCCAAGTCACCGACCCTGCGTCGCTCGTGATTGATTGAGTACCGTCAGTGATTGATTGAGTACCGCTGGAGAAGGATCCTGTGTCGTTATTCATGCCGAGAATCCTGGGCCTTAGGGGAATAGTGTGATAATGCAAGTAATGGACGCTGGAGTAGAGATTAAGTGTAGGAAGGAGTGTTGCCGATGACACCTGATGAAGTGTTGGCAGTTATTAGACGGGCGGAACGGGGTCAGGGCACAGAGTTGGATTTATCGGGGAGGGAGTTACGGATCCTAGGCAGCATCTCAACGCCCTCCGATCCGCTTGCCTAGCCTTTGGTAATCACTTTGTGGAAGAAAGTCCTTGGGGTAAAGGGTTCGTGGCCTATCTCGAGTCCATTAGTTCTCAGGAGTAGTGGTTGGGACTCACTTCAAGTCAATTTCAATTGAATCTAATGTCGATCGCCGGGTCCGGTGTGCTGCCCGAGGGATCCTAAACACTCAGTTGGCAATCACAGGCGATCGCTCAAGGATCCTATCCGAGAGCCTGAGGATCAACGTGGTTCATCGGTCACGCCTGAATAACTTCAACAGATTTCACTACCTTCTTGTCTCCCAATAAAATTTTGGCCTGCAGGATCCCCTCTGTTGCTGAAGACCGGGCCGCAGAGCGTAACACCTCTCCACCAAGAGCTTGATTGATCTCCGCTAACACCGTCACCAGAGCATCATAATCAGCCTGGGCGATCTCTTTAATGAGAAAAGATCGGGCTGTAGGGGGTCGCATCATGTCCATTTTCTCCGCCGGTTGCATCGCCAGCAGAGCAGGAACTAATGTGGGATATAAGGATCCGTTGAACTGGGCCACCGCCTCATTGAAACGGAGTTCACAGGTGTTGGGATCCAGCTGGAGCACGTGGGGCATGGGTCAATCCTGATGTCGAGCCTGAACACTAGTATCTCGTTAAATCAACTCTTTAGCACTCAGATCATGTTTCTTCATGCTACTCAAGACTTTGAAGGATCCATGTCACCCTTGAGTCGCAACATTTAAACATAGGACAACGAGAACTAACTAGATTTGGGACTGTAGAGATCTAAATCGAGCAAGCGGGCGTATTCTCTAGAAAGGACAACACTACGAGGTGATCCCAAAGATGATGCTGATGAAACGTTGTAGAGCTTGGGTGGTCTCTGTTCTGGGGATCCTGATGACACTACTGATATGGGGCACGCCGGCCTGGGCTGCTGACCACCTAGAAGCGCCGTTTGTCCGCCAAAACCCTCAATTCGATATCAATGATGTCTACATCTTCCACCCCGGGGAGCCTCAGGATCTAAGCCGTACTGTAGTGGCCCTCACGGTCAATCCCGCTGCCGGGGTCATGAGCCCGTCTGTCTTTTCGGATAGCGTTGTTTACGATTTATTAATAGATCAAGATGGCGATGCCCAGGAAGACTTGATTCTCCGTTCGGTATTCTCGGATCCGATGAATGGTCAACAGGCAACTTTATTGCTCGTGCAAGAGGGCACCGTTGATGTTCTCGCAACTGGGACCACGAATACTAATATTACTGGCGTCAACACTATCCGTTACTTTGCTGGGATTACGGATGACCCGTTCGTCTTCGATGTGAATGGTTTCAACGATGGTTTAGCCTTCTGCTTTGGCACACAGGGAACTGACTTCTTTTCAGGGTTGAATACACTCACAATTGCCATTGAAGTTCCCTCTTCTTTCCTCGGATCCGGTCAGATTGGCGTCTGGGGAGTGACTCGGGCTTAATTGTGACCTGATGAATACCCCACGGCCATAACACTCGTTCACTCAATGATGGATAGGTATTGTTGCTATGACCTTCAAGTTTAAACCTAAGCAGGCCTGGATCAAGGCTCTTATCTTCAGCCTCTGTTGCTTAGTCCTCGGGATTGGTGTTGCTTGCGGTCCCGATTCTGTGTTCACGAGCAATGCACCGCTCACCTCAACAAATCCCACATTTTCAGAGGTGCCGGCAGGATCCGTACAACTCCAATTTACCGGCTCTGCCCCCAGTCAAGTTTCCGTCGGATCCGTTGACTTTGTGCCCTTACCCGTTGCTGGCAGCACAGTCTTTGTGGCTCCCCTGCAATCAGCTACCACCCCTGTTTCGCTCACTGCGATTGAACAAGCAGGTGCCACCTCTGTTCGCTATTCTTCCCCAGCCTTGACTTCAGGATCCGGGACTCAACTGATTTATCAAGGAGATCCGACGAGCGTCACATTTGACGATTTCGTTTTAGTGTTCACCTTGACCACCCTGCCGCCTAATCTACGCACTCCAGCTAACATTGCAACCCAGGCGAATACGCTTTTCTCCGCCGGTAACTTCACCGCCGCCGCTCTGGATCCGGTACCTAACAGTGTCAATACAGATTACGTCGCAGGTGGCACGGTCCCTGCTCCAGATTTGTTGGATGCAGCCGTAGTTTACGCAGCTACCTTTTTACCCGCTAATCAGCGGACAGCAGCCACTTTGGCCAACACCGTTAACGTGTTGTTGCCGGGTGCGGGTCTTGTGGCAAGCGACATCGTGGCTATTCCAGGGGTGGACTTGCCTGGTGGCGTGAGAGTCGAACCTCCCGTATCAGCACCCGCCGGATCCTTCCAAATCTCTGTTCAAGCTGAAACACTAGCAACTCAAGGCTTCCAGATTAGCGGTACTGAGTTCGTTCAACTACCGGTTCAGCTGTTCCCTGGTTTTGTAAGCTTCGCGGCTGAACCCGGATCCAGCTTGATTCAGGTGGACTTCAATCAAGTGCAGATTGAGGGTGTAGCCCCTGATGCCTGTGTTGTGGTACATGTCCCAGGCCAGGATCCTCGGATCGCCGATACACAACTGGCGAGCGCCGCCGCGTGTGAAGGGGTGACCCTGGCACAAGTGGATCGGATGGGAATCCCTGGGTTCGTGACGGTCTTTATTCCACCTAACCCATTGGAACCGCAAATGCCCGTGCCCAGTTTGGAAGATACATTCAACCGAGCTGAGCCGGTCAATGATGTCCAAGACTTCCGCGATGATGTAGTGGACAGCTTAACGATCTTGTTTAGCTTGAATGATGAATCCGGTGATGATCCATCGGATGATGCTGCGGCAATTCAAGGGTTAGCCGATGCGCTAGTCCCAGATATCTTGCCCTTCAATCTTAATGCCCCCTCAGGGTTCGCCAGCCTCAATGGGCGGAACCTAGAGGATGATGTCATTGACATTGCACTGGGTCTACTGAGTGAAGGGGCCTGCACCTCTGATTTGGTCGAGGGTGACTCGGTCTTCAGAGATGAGTTTCCGTTCTTCGGTGTGCCTAACTAATCTAATATCTGTCTAATCCAATACCTTAGTAAGACTAGGATCCATTGGGCCGGGATTGAGCCTGTGTTCAATGGATCCTGATGAAGGCGTTAATTCAGGGTGGAAAGCGTTATGAACCGATTCTGTCACCGCTGCTGTGTTGGTTTGCTCATCTGCCTGAGCGTTGTCCTGCTAGGTCAGACTGGTCACGCGGCCAGGATCCTTCTCTCACCTGACCCAACCTTATCGGCTCAATTGTTCCCAGAGACGCAGCGCTCCATTGAATTTTGGCAAGACCGGATCCGTCACAATCCGCAAAGCTATTTGGACTATCTATTACTGAGCCAATCCTACCTACAACGGGCTCGCGAAACAGGTGATGTCTCAAACTATGTCAAGGCAGAAGCTGCTGTCCGACAGGCTGCTGCAATTAATCCTAAGTATCGTGAGGTTCAACCCTTACTCGCGCAAATTTTGTATTCTCTGCATGATTTTAATGGAGCATTAGAGGTCGCTCAATCTGCTGTAGAATCAGGACCCTTGCGGGCCTTAGCGACTTTAGGAGATGTGTATCAAGCTCTGGGCCGCTACGATGAAGCCGCTGACATTTATCAACAGTGGGCCGCCATTAAGCCCAGTCCCGCTCTGTATAGTCGTCTAGCTGCGTTGAAGGATGCCACAGGTGAGTTTGAAGAGGCTCGGATCCTGATGGAGCGGGCGGCGATAGAGGCCTACTCGGGGGGCTACTATGGCGAGAGTTTAGCCTGGCACGAATTTCAACTGGGCGAGCTGTATTGGAAAGCCAATGACTGGGATGAGGCTGAGCAGCATTTTCAAACTGCCCTAGAGATTTACCCCGATTACTATCTGGCGCTGGCGGGTTTGGGACGGGTGGCAGCAGCACGGAAGCACTACGATCAAGCCATTACCTACTACACGCAGGCGACTGACCAGATTCCGCAACCTGATCTGTTGGCTCAACTGGGAGATTTGTACATGATTGTAGGGGACCCTGAACAAGCTGAGCAGTCATACGCCACGGTTGAATTCATCGGTCAGTTGGCTGAGATTAATCAGCAGGTTTACAATCGACAGTTAGTTATGTTTTATGCTGATCATGATCGGCAGCTGGAACAAGCCTTGACCCTGGCTAAACAGGAGCTAGAGGTTCGTCAGGATCTTCTGGGTTGGGATGCGGCAGCGTGGACCTATTTCAAAAACGGTCAAATCGATTCAGCTCAGCAGGCAATTCACCATGCTCTAGAGTGTCACCCTCACTATGCACCAATCTATTACCATGCTGGGTTGATTGCCCAAGCACAAGGGGATACAGAACGGGCGCGGGAGTTATTGGACTATGCCTTATCTTTACATCCAGCGTTTGATCCATTGCAAGCGCCTCGAGCCCAGCAGATCCTCACGGAGTTGAATCAGGATCCTGATATTGAACGGCCTCGGATTGAAAGTTCTAACCATGCGCAGTGATAGGAGAGTCTCATGCCAGCACTCCGGTATTTCAGTAGCATTCTAATTGTCTTCACCCTTGTGTTTTGGGGATCCTCCGTTGGGGCACACCCCCTGGGAAATTTTACGATCAACCACTACACTGGTCTTGAACTTCATCCAGATGGGGTTGCCATTGACTATGTGTTAGACATGGCTGAAATTCCAGCCTTTCAAACCATTCGCCATCAGGATCACAATCAAAATGGTGTAATGGACCCGGACGAAGCAGCTACCTTTCAGCCCGAGGCCTGTGCAGCCCTACAGTCAGATTTGTCATTAGCGTTGGATCAGCAGCCTCAATCGATTGCGCTTGAAACCTCAACACTCGATTTCCCTCCTGGTGTCGGCGGATTATCAACCCTCCGCCTGAATTGCCAGTTCAACTCGGCATTCTCCATAGCAGAGGATACTCAGCATCAACTGACCTTCACGAACCGGGCTTATGCCCAACGGCTAGGCTGGCGAGAAATGACACTCCAGTCCCCCGAGATCCCTATCCAATCCACCCTAAAATCCGCAAGTTTAAGCAACCGCCTACAACACTATCCCGATGACCTCCTCAATAGTCCTGCAGATCAACGTCAAGCCACCATCACGCTCTGGCCCTCCGCCCCTGAGTCAACCCAACCAGAGACCCATCGATCCCCGCGTCTAGCAGTCGGATCCGTTTCCATTGACCGGGGACAGAATCCGTTAGCTCAGTGGATCCATCTAGAGGATCTAACACCGATGTCGATTGTAGTGGGTTTGCTTGTGGCCTTTGTCTGGGGTGGCTTCCACGCGTTAACGCCGGGGCATGGGAAGACTGTGGTGGGGGCCTATTTAGTAGGATCCAAGGGAACGCCACAGCACGCGTTGTTACTGGGATTAACTACGACAATTACACATACGGCTGGGATTTTTGCATTAGGGATCCTGACGTTAGCGGCCTCTCAGTTCGTGGTTACAGAACAGATCTATCCGTGGTTGAGTGCGATATCGGGTTTGATGGTTATCGGCATTGGGATTACCTTATTTCAACGACGATTAGTAGGTGTGCAGACTCATATCCATCATGCTCATGACCACCCCCACCATCATGCTCACAATCACTCCCATGAGACCCATCATCCTCACAAGCCCCATCACTCCCATGAGCCTAATCATACTCATCACGCTGATCACGCCCATCACTCTGACCCCATCTCCTCTCACAAGCATTCCCACCACCCTAAAGGACCTGCAACTTGGGGATCCTTAATTGCCCTGGGGATCTCAGGGGGACTGCTGCCCTGCCCAACCGCGTTAGTAATGTTGCTGAGTGCAATTGCTCTGGGTCGAGTCGGATTAGGTCTGGCCTTAGTCACCTCCTTTAGCTTGGGGTTGGCTGTTGTGCTCACGGGGGTCGGTCTCCTCTTAATTTTTGCTCGTCAACAGGTGGACAAACTGCCTCTAGAAATGCCCCCGGTTCGATTTCTGCCTTCAATGAGTGCAGCGTTTATTGCTCTAGTTGGAGTAGCGATCACGACGCAAGCGCTGATGCAGACTGGAATTTTGCCCTTCGGATCCTGACGAGATTAACTGGATCCCTTTATTCCCGAGCGGGGTCTAGTGATACTAGCCGATGGCAAAAAGATAGTGCTATGCTTGCAAAGCAAATCTCAGCCGGATCAATATCGGCACGAGAGCACGGGGAGTAGCGCAGCTTGGTAGCGCACCACTTTGGGGTAGTGGGGGTCGTGGGTTCAAATCCCGCCTCTCCGATCTATTGAAACTAGATTATTGGCGCTGAATATAGATAGCGCTGGCCCCTAGGATTAGAGGATAAAACGGATCCATTGACATCAGCTCAGGGATCCGTTTTTGGCTCAAAAGACCAGTCGCCCCTTTAAGGTCTAACGATCAGCTACTAACGATCAGCTACTAACGATCAGCTACTAAGGAAGTAGCCACGACGAGCTCTCGGATAGCATAAGACAGGGAATCGAACGATGGGGTGACGGTGTGGAACCTGTTGTTATTGCGTTATCCGGGGGCATTGGACTAGTAGTTGCCCTTTTGGAAGGGTTTCGGTATAGATCCCGCTGGATCCAAGAGCGTCCAATTGCTGCCTACTCCTCTAACCTGTTGGTGGGATTAAGCCTCACAGGAGTGGGTGCTCTCGCCACGCTGTTAGTTACAGATCCGGCACTACAACTCTGGCCCTGGTTACTCGCAGGAGGATTAATTGGGACGTGGCAGGTGGTGATGAGTCCCTTAGGGCGGGCGGCTCAAGCAGTCGGGCTCACTGGCGTTTGTCTGGCCACCTTAGCTCTCCTCGGCGGATCCGATACTCCTCTAATTCAGTTAGCGGCTCTAGGGTTAGGCGTCGGTCTTGTGGGGATCCCTAGTTTACTAGCGATTCCCCTTGCCTCAGGGTTAGCGCTATTGCAGGGTATGGCTCAAGTTTGGGTGTTACTGGCAGCAATCAGTTGGGGCATTCGACTGGCTGAGCTCTCCGACTCCTCCCTCACGGATTGGTTAAGGATCCTTCCGGCCGGGTTAGCCGCCCTCACCTTAGTTGGCGGTACTGTCCCTCTATTAATTGAAACCTCCTCAGAGGCAACGACGGATCCACAAACCCTAGAGCGTCTGCAGAACGCCGACCGGATCCAGTGGCGCAGTTGGCTGGGTCGTGGAATCGGCGTTGGAGTAGCGGGGATCCTGGCTCTAACTCTGGTGCGGAACTGGTTGTTGCAGGATGAATTTCATGCCCTCTTATTTAGTGTGGGCTTGGTATTGTCCTTCCTGTTTCTAGGATTGGACCAGCAATTAGACCAACGTCATCCAGAACAACCCACTCTTTCCGGCCCTCATCTCCTCTGGCGCGGATGTATGAGTATTGTCTTAGTCGGCGGTGGATCCTTGCTGGCCTTGCGATTGGGCGGATCCTATGGCGTTGCCCTGCTTGGATTAGGAGTCTTAATCTTTCCGGGCCACTGGGGATCCATGACAGCTGTGTTCTTTGCGTCTCGACCTCTAGTGCAAAGCTTGCTATACGAATTTGACCTCAACCTCAGTGGCATTAACATCACCCATTCCTACACATATGCCGCACTTTATCTGGGGATGGCGTTCATCGGGATTGCCAGCATGATCACTTGGATTTATGGTCGCCGGATGCCTTTAGTGACTTTGATGGGATTAACCCTTGGCAGCATTCTTCTCAGTAGCCTGACGGGGTATTTCATTCATCTAGAACCACAAGCCTCTTTTTTACTGGGCTCGATGATGGTGGCATTAATTCTAGCGGCATTAGAACCTGTGTTGGCCGATTGCCTATCCCGACCTCTATCGATTTGGCTCGGATCCCAAGGCCTTCTCCTGGCCCTAATGGCCACACTCACCGCCATTGTCACAACGAATCTCACCGAACTCGGCAACCAAGCGACCCGCGTTGAACGATTGATGGTCTTAGCCAGTATTAGCGGAGTATTCGTTCTAGGTAGCGGCCTCCTTTGGGTCTGGCAGAATCAGATCCCAGCCACACCGGATCCTGATGTTGAGTAAGACACATTCAATCTTGAAGGATCCTGATCAATACACCTTGCCTAGTTCATAGACTCTACTTAATCCACAGATTTACTTTAATCCACAGATTTACTTTAATCCACAGATTTACTTTAATCCACAGATTTACTT
>CAYUEE010000010.1:41700-58919 GCA_964443615.1 uncultured bacterium
TAATCCACAGATTTGATTCAAGAGCAAGGATCCTATTTTCAAGCTAAGGACACCACCGACCGAGCGATTCCTGAGAAAACACGAAGTAGTGTAAAGACATATAGAAAAACTGTTCATGGATAACAAAAGCTTTAATCGGACATTGCCCAGTCTTAACCTCTAAAGATCCTCTCTGTGCAGGGTTTTGCTAGCTCTAGATCCTGACTTCTCAGCCTAAGAGATGAATGGCCTCAGATGTGATATTGTTAATTTTGGTAACGATCCTGTGTTATTGTTATGAGAGTTTGGGCTACTGTTTTGGTCTGAACTCCTCAATAGCGATGGAGTGCATGTGAAAGAATATGGGTATTTAAGCATGTTTACTCTTTAGCAAACGTGAAACTTCAAAGTAAGGTTGATCGTGACACTGGTGTGTTCGGTCCTCTCTTTACTTGCTGTTGTGGACGAGACACATGTTGGGTGGACTGTTGAGACAGACAAGTCATTGAAATAGACGAGTTGTCGAGACAAACTGGGTTGAATAGTGGATTTGATTGAGGATTGATAGCATGGCACCCCCTAGACCGATTACTCCAGTTGGAATTCTGACAGCGAAATTGGACCAGCTGGTTCAGCACATTCAAGGCCAACCGATCCCTGCAGATGTTGCTAACTTAATTGCGGAGTGCCACCATCTAGCAGCTGGGTTGGATCCTTACCTAGATGACTGTACGAGTCATGCCTCACCTGCCTTGAAAGCGTTGGAAGAGAAAACACAAGCTGAAGACTGGAGTCAGCGGTTTTCAGATGGTGAAACTGTACGACAGCTTGAGCAGGAGATGTTATCAGGGCACATTGAAGGTCAAACGCTAAAGATGATTGTCCACATGACCCAGGCTCGTAGCATCTTGGAAGTAGGTATGTTCACCGGCTATTCCGCGCTGGCGATGGCCGAAGCTCTACCTGAGGACGGTCGTGTCGTAGCGTGCGAAGTTGATGACTATGTTGCCCAGTTTGCTCAAAACTGCTTTCAAGCGAGTCCGCATGGGTATAAAATTGCTGTGAAGGTAGGTCCCGCTTTAGACACGATGAAACAGCTAGCTGAGACTCACGAAACCTTTGATCTCGTTTTTATTGATGCTGACAAGAAAGAATACTGGCAATATTTTCAGCTTCTGTTAGACCACGACACAGTGGTTCCTGGTGGTTTTATTTGTGTTGATAACACCTTGTTTCAGGGGCAAGCCTACCTGGATAACGGTCATCGAACACCCAATGGTGAGGCGATTGCTCAGTTCAATCAACGTGTAGCAGCTGATACTCGTGTGGAACAAGTTCTCTTACCTTTACGAGATGGATTCACCATCATTCGTCGGATCTAACTCCACTCCTCCTTGAAGGTCTAGAAGTTTGGTGAGTTGATTGGTGACTCCCAGTGGAACTCAAGTGGTATCCATTCAGCATTAGTGGGTAATCATGGTACAAGCAGCGCCGATTCAGTCCAAAGTCCAGGTTATTCTGAAAACAGTGGGAACTTTATTGCTTCTCTTGATTCTGTTTCCTTTTTCTTTATTGATAGTTACCATGGCTCAGCTGTGGAGTTGGATTGCCGGCCCCAGGATCCAACCTTCAGGCTCAGGATCCACCATCCTGCTAACAGGTGGCAAAATGACAAAATCATTGCAGTTGGCTCGGTCGTTTCGAACTGCGGGCCATCGCGTTGTTCTAGTGGAAACAGACAAGTATTGGTTAACAGGCCACCGATTTTCACGAGCAGTTGATCGGTTTTACACTGTTCCGGCGCCGCAAAAGAATCCCAACAGATACATTGAAGCACTTCAAACTATTGTGCTGAGAGAACAGGTGGATGTCTTCATTCCAGTCGCTAGTCCAGTTGCCAGTTACTACGACTCCCTTGCTAAGTCAGTTCTGTCACAACACTGTGAAGTCTTTCACTTTGACCCAGAGATCACAGCAATGCTGGATAACAAGTTTCAGTTCTGTGAGCAGGCTCGAAGGGTAGGGCTCTCAGCCCCCAAAGTGTTTCAGATTACGGATCCAGAACAAATTTTATCCTTTGATTTTAAGGCTGATGGGAGTCAATACATTCTTAAAAGTATCCCCTATGATTCAGTTCATCGGTTGGATATGACTAAACTGCCATGTCCCAACCTTGAGGAGCATATTCGTAAACTGCCTATCAGTCCCGAGAAGCCTTGGGTTATGCAAGAGTTTGTGCGGGGCCAAGAATACTGCACTCACACCACAGTTCGGGATGGTCAGATCCGTCTACATGGCTGCTCCAAGTCATCGGCGTTTCAAGTCAACTACGAACACATCCAACAACCTGCAATCTACAACTGGGTCAAAGAATTTGTTGAAAAGCTCAACCTCACGGGTCAAATTTCTTTTGATTTCATTGTGACTGATATGGGCAAGGTCTATCCTATTGAATGCAACCCTCGAACGCACACAGCGATTACAATGTTTCATGATCACTTTGGGTTGGCTAATGCCTATCTGAACCCTGCTCAGGATCCGGCTGAACCTCCTATTGAACCCCTACCGGGCAGTCCACCCACCTACTGGCTCTACCATGAACTATGGCGTCTGACCCAAATTCGCTCAGGATCTCAACTGTGGAACTGGTTTTCAAAGATGACTCAAGGCATTGATGCCATGTTCCAAGTGAATGATCCCTTACCTTTTTTGATGGTTCATCACTGGCACATTCCACTCCTACTACTCAACAGTTTACGTCAGTTGCGAGGATGGATCCGGATTGACTTCAACATTGGCAAATTAGTGGAGATAGGAGGTGACTAATTAGGTGTATTGCTTGACCGCAATGTTCAACTCTCTAATGCTTGAGGAATGGGTATGTCAAACACGTTACGAGTTCTACATTTAGTTGGTTCAGCTGTATCTGACTTCTACTACCAACTATCACTTCTGTACGCGAGAGAAGTTCTACAACTACCAGATGTTCAGCCCATTTATGCTGTCGTTCACCCCAATCGCCAATGGCAGTTAGGATCCTCGTTGGACTCCCTATCTGAACAGCAACCATTGACTGCACTATTGTCCCAATTACCTGATGTAGACTTAGTGGTTCCCCATATGTTTTGCCTGCCAGGAATGACAAGTTATCGATCCTTATTTGAGGATATTTTGGGTCTACCCTTGGTGGGGTCTCGGGCAAACTGTACAGCATTAGCTGCCAATAAAAGTCAAACTCGTGATGTTGTGGCAGCCGCTGGTGTTCGAGTTGCTCAGGCCCAACAGATCCGACAAGGGGATCCTCTACGGATGGAGCCACCATTCATCATTAAACCTAACTCTGAAGACAACTCATTGGGGGTTACTTTAGTCAACCATCCTGATGAAAGTGATACAGCGCTTCGAGTGGCTTTTGAGTTTGATGATGTCTTGCTGGCCGAAGAGTTTATTCCAGGTCGAGAGCTACGAGTTGCGGTGATTGAGCGAGATCATCGCCTATACTGTCCAGCCCTGATCGAGTATTCGGTGACATCGGATAATCCCATTAGAACAGTGAATGACAAGCTGCAACTCAGAGCGGATGGATCTCCAGAAAAACAACCAGATAAACCCATTGTTGCACCTGTTTGTCCTGCAGTTGTGACCTCAGAACTACGTGAACAGTTGGAGGATATGGCAAAGCGGGCCCATCAAGCTCTAGGCTGCCGAGACTATTCTCTCTACGATGTGCGAGTTCATGCTGAAACAGGAGAACCTTACATGCTGGAGGCTGGCTTGTTTTGGGGCTTCAGCCGGATCAGTATGATTTCTCGAATGGTAACAGCAGATGAAGAAGACTTGGATGCGCTAGTGATGAATTTGTGGCTGCGGGCAGCCCAGAGAAATCGTTTAACGTATAACTCTGCTTTCAGTCAGTCTAGTACACCTAATTTACATCTTGATGAGATGGCTTTAACAGGACAGTCTACCCTCTATACAGACTAGATATGTAGACTAGATTAGAAAGATCCGTGAGCGGAACTTTTAGTGCTATCAGATCGATAGGATCCTACCATTTACTTAGTGTTCCATATCACCTTTGTTTAGCATTAACTGAATTTCCTAGACTAAAATTATTGGGCGTCTAGTTAGTAGAATAACATCCAGACAAAGGCCTGAATAAAGTGATAATACTTCGTTAACAAAAAAAGGCATATATGCCTAGCTAAACTGTGTTGAAAACTTGTATTTCAGATGCTATTGTAAAGAAAAGTAAAGTACGTTCGCATTGCAATTTTTGGGTGAGTCATGGCAGATACGATCTTGGCAATTAAATCATTTATCAACACGCTGGATATCAACCACCTGAGATCTGAGGTACTGGATGATGCTGTTGAAGCTGTGTGCTGCAGCCAGCCATTCAGAGATCTTCTGCTCACTCTCATTCGCACTCCTACCTTCACAAAGCAGATTGGTGATGAGTTTGCAACTGCTGGTGTCATTACTGGATTACCCGCTTGTCGCCAGCTACAGGGATGCTTAAACTTGTCTTTAGGCCACTGCTTTACGTTGTTGGCTCAGTTGGTTATTGCGTTTGATGCTGAGATTGGGGCTGAATGGACTGCCTTTGCTGAACGGATCCTGCGGTCTGATTCCCACACCACGAAGTTATTGAATCGCCTGGTTCAAAGCCGTATGGGGAATGACTATCAAGCTCTGGTGGATCAGTTGATTGATACCCACCCTCACGCCATCTATCCCACTTCTAGCTATCGCCAAAGTCAGGGTTATGTGGTGAGTACAGCCGATGATCAAGTAGTTGAAGCTGTTATGAGCTCTAGCACCTTTACTTCCATTCGAGTGCTTGACAATGTCTTAGATCCCATGCAGCCTATTTTGAAGGATGTCTATGTACCCTTTGGTCGCTGTGTTTGTGTGGTTGATAAGAATATAGAACAATTCTACGGCGACGAAATTGATGCCTACTTTGAATATCATAGCATTCAATTGCACAAGCTGGTTTACCGAGCAATGGAAGTTGATAAGGGTATTCGTACTGTTGAACGTATGCTGGGTGACTTCAAACGTTTAGGTGTATCCCGCAACCAACCTGTTCTAGTCATTGGTGGTGGTGTGTTGACTGACACAGCTGGCTTAGCTTGCGCCCTCTATCACCGCAATACGCCCTACATTATGTTGTCGACTTCAATTGTGGCAGGCATTGATGCAGGACCTTCACCTCGGACTTGCTGTGATGGATTTGGTTACAAGAATCTATTTGGAGCCTATCATGCTCCCGTCTTATCTTTAACAGACCGTTCCTTTTTCAAGACATTGCAGGAAGGATGGTTGCGGCATGGTATTGCTGAAATCGTTAAGATGGCTGCTGTAAAAGATAAATCTCTGTTTGAATATCTGGAGCAGGCTGGCCCGGCGTTAACAACGACTCGATTTGGTACGCTGGGGTGTTCATCAGGAGATGAGATCATTCACCTCTCCAAGCAGATATTGGGAGCGGCTATGCGCAGCTACGTGGAAGCTGAGTACGATAATCTCTACGAAACGCACCAATGTCGGCCCCATGCCTATGGCCATACTTGGTCTCCTGGGTTTGAGATTAAGGCAGGGCTTCTACATGGTCACGCGATGGCTATCGGGATGGGATTTGGTGCCTACCTCAGCTACCGTCGGGATTGGATTCGGGAAGGTGATTTCAGACGGATCCTCTCTCTCATCAGCTCCTTTGATTTAAGCCTCTGGCACGACATTTTGCTAGATGAGGCAACAATGTGGGCCGCTCAAGAGAAAATGGTGCAAAAGCGGGGTGGTAACTTGGTTGCACCATTGCCGAAAGGTGAAATCGGTCAGTGTGGATATCTCAACGCTGTGACACGGGCAGAGCTCCGAGAGGCGATACTGCAATATCAGCATATCTGTGCAGATTATCCTAGACAGGGGTTGGGCCTTGAGCCACTGTGCAGTGATGTGGGGTTAGAGGATCCGTCCACTGTAGCAACGGTGTCTCTTGAGTCGATGACGTATCCGGAGCATGATGCCCCCACCTTGGTGAGTCGCTAATACTCACTCTCCTTTGCCGATTCATGTCCACTTTTCTCTTCTTCCGTTTTACCGGAATTCCTACAAAGAAGCGCCCCAGTTAGCCAAGCTAGGGGTGCTTTTCATATGTGCTGAACAGGTGAACTAGGCTCTTGTTGCGGGGCCTTTCTCTTAGGGTAGAACCCGATCAAGATTAGACTTGTGACTAAACATACACTGGGTAAGTCAACCACCAATTGCCGTATCGTGCTCAGGGCTAACTCCGGCTGATCCATTGCCAAGGATCCTTCCTGAAATCCACACCACGCCAGGATTTGACCAAACAGGAATAGGCCGCAGGCAAGGACCACCTTTGTGGAGAACAGCATCATGCTATTAAATAACCCATCCCGCCGCTGGCCACTCACTTGCTCATCCCGATGAATCACATCAGGCAATAGTGCGGGAGGGATCAAGTACACCGAGGCCATTCCCACACCGGCTACACTACTAAGACCGTAAAGCCATATGGGGTGTTCAGAATTCAAAAAGAGTAAGCCTCCGTTTGCGGCTAACCAGATACAAACGCCAATACTAAATACCAACAGTTTGCTGTAACGTTGACTTAACGGTTCCCATACAAACAGCGCCGCCAAGGTGGATACTTTGATCAATAGGATCAAGGTGATAACCCATGATGGATCCAAATTCAAAGTTTGGGTCACAAAATAGGGCAACAGCGTCGGGGTAATCTGGAGGGCAGTCCAGGAGAGAGAAAAGATACCCAAGAGTAGGAGGAGAGCTCGGTTGCAGCCTAGACTGACGAGATCCTGCCACTGAAATGAACGATTGATGGATTGAACCTCGGTCCGTTCACACGTTTGAACACAGCACCAATGAATAGAAGCAATTGTAACAATCCCACCGATCAGGCCTACTAGTTGCAGTTGAATCATCGGATCCGGAATCCAAACAGTCATCCCTTGCATGAGGAGAATGGATCCGACCGCACCCAGCAAGGTGAAGATGAAACGCCAATTATTCAGCTGTAGATGTTCCTGACTATCTTGGGTCAGATCCGTGAGTAAGGCACAATAAGGGATTAAAAAGCTACTTGAGGCTACTTGAAAGGCCAAGACCACGACAAGATAGTAGCTCATCAGTTCCCCACCACTAAGGGGCGGAATCCACCAGTGCAAGATGAAGCTAATGCCCATAATGGGAGCACTCCAGAACATCCAGACTCGGCGACGGCCCCAAGCTTTTGGGGTGCGATCACTCAGAACACCAACAATAAGTGTAATCATAGCGTTAGCCAGCGTACCCAACGACAGGATTACACCTGCCTGAGCCGGAGGTAACGAAGCGACATCGGTTAAGAAGAAGAAAAAGAAGACAACCAGGATATTGGAGGCCATTGAAGGTCCGAAATCTCCAACTCCGTAGGCCACTTGCGATGCTAAAGGAAGCTTAACGGACTGCGAACTACTAACCATATAGAGCAGCAATGTGATGAGGGCAGGTTGATAGGATCCTCATCATCCTAAGAAAGGTCTAACGCCCCAATTTCATCGTTAATATTTTTGTTACATTGCTACGATTTCGTCACATTTGCTCAAGCTAGACTAATGCTCAAGCTACTTGGTGTGTCAGTTGAACGGGATCCTTATCCATGAAACGGCACGACCACCAACGGCAGTAACGCTGCACTCCACCGGAGCCACCACCAGGATAGGGGCTGATAATCACATCCAGGATCCGTTAACAAAGCATCGATCCGGCGGGCTAGCTTGGACGGATCCGACAACCCATCATCCTCAGTGGGAACAACGGTTGCGGCACACTCCAGACCAAATTGCCACCCGGCCCGATCCTGCACCACCATCAGCAGCGACTCCGCAAGCACTAACGGATCTACCTGCTCCGCCGCTCGACCGTCGGCCCGCACTTCCCGCAACATCAAGAGCTCATCCCACAACACCTGTGAATTCGGTAGCCACCCCGCTAATGTCCGGATCCACCCCAGCCAGAAGAACCAGTAGGTATCCCGAAAGTAGAGGTGGGCTTGTTCATGGGCTAGAACAGCGGTGAGATGCTCAGGATCCATGCGATCGAGTAGACCTTGACTGACCACCAGTTCAGGAGACCAAAATCCGACCTGAGCGGCAAATAGAGCTGGGGTGGGTATGATGCGACCTTGAAATTCACTGTGATCCTGACTTGATGGGCAGTGGCGGATCCATTGCACCGAGCGCCAGCCCTCCCCAGTCAACTTGAGACATAAGCTCCCAGCGTAGAGCAGCACTCCTAGACTGGCGGCGTAACTCAGCTTGCCCAACACGGGACCCGCCATCTCGCCTCGCGGTCCCATCCACAGGATCGAAATCGCTGTGACTAGCGTGATTAGCACCGGCAATACTAAGGCACTGAGGGCGGACTGCCATCGTTGAGCCCAGGTGTGCGTCGGATTAGGCTGCCAGCGGAAGCGGTATACCCAGGCCAATAGTCCAGCCACCAGTAGCATCAAAGTATGGATCATGTGTCTTGCTTCTCCCGCCGAGCTGCCTGTAACCGAGCCGCAATGGCTTGCAATTGGTCTACACTTTTTTCATCTAACTGTTCTGCAAAGGCTGCCACCACATCCGGATTCCCAACGCTGAGAAATCGCTGGAGGTGGTCGTATGCTAGTGCTGCATCCGCATCCTTTCGGGAAAGTCGGGGTCGCCATTGAAACGATTTGCCGGCTTTCCGATTAGTGACCCATCCTTTTTGCATCAACCGCTGGAGCACGGTGGTAACCGAGGAATAGGCCAGTTCTCGATCAGGATCCGACAGAATCCGCTCATGAATGGTCTTAACGGTGGTTTCCTCAAACTCCCACAGGATCTCGAGAATCTCGCGTTCAAGGGGTCCAAGAGACAGTTGCTTGGGGCGATAGGGGGGCTGGGGCGGCATGACTTGAACCTGGTTGCAGTTTAAGTGTACGGATTTAGTCTGTTCAGTTTACCCAATCTTCGAGAGTTCCCTGAGGCTACTCCTCTGGATACTGCTTTGCGCGCCAGCCCCGCATCCCACCATCCATCGACGACACGTTGGTGTAGCCCATCTTCTGCAATGCATCAGCAGCTAACGCAGACCGAAATCCACCGCCACAGTAGAGCACAATATCCGCATTCAAATCTGGGATCCGTGTTTCAATATCGCGTTCTAGGATCCCTTTGCCCAAATGTACTGCGCCTGCCACATGACCCGCCTGCCATTCTGACTCTTCACGCACATCCACCAGCTGAAAAGAGTCACCTTGTTCCTGCCGCTGCCGAATTTGATCGACGGAATACTCTTTAATCCGAGTTTTGGCCTCTTGCACAAGGCGTAAGAAGGCAGGGGCATGGTTAGGAGCCACGAGTCAACCCTCACAACAGAGAACTGCTCTAAGTTTATCAGTCTAGGTCTCCGAACTGCTCCACACCCAGTTGTTTCACAATCATGCAGCCAGAACAAATCCATTGAGCACGGCTAACACAATATCTAGGACGAGCCAGGTAACGTACAAAACTTACGCTCTCGATCGAACTCAGGATCCGCCCAAGAAAAGGCAAAGTGGCTGACACAGTTGAGTTGGGGAAATTTCGATTGAAGCTCCTGAAGTTGAATCTCTAACATGGGACGTTTCTCCAGCGATTGGCCCCAGAGCCCAGCAATGGCAGGACAGATGAATGTCCCTGGAGGAGCTCCGTCTACAACCCGTTGCACTTCTTGGCTAACACATGTGGCATCATCACACTTCGCGTAGGCCATCGGATGCCATTCCAGATCAGGGTTGAATTGGTCCCAAGGTTGTAGCCGGGAGTCGACACCGTTGCCAACGGTCTGATTGCCATTGGGGAAAAAGATCGCGCCGGCAGGAAGCGATTGTTGCAGCACAGGGGTCGATATCGTATTCAAGTAGTCCATGATGCCATGATGAGCAAAGTCAATGGCCAAGGACCACAACTGCGGTTGAAATTGGGACTGACGGGCTGAAGCTGATGGTGTAGGAGGTAGGGTGGGTATCGGAGTTGGCTCCACCTCTAAACTCTCCAACTCAGGATCCTCGGCATCTACCTCTACTGGAGTAGGAGGTGGTGTGGGTATCGAAGTGGGTGCTGGTGCGGGTTGATCGGGTTGTCGCCACTGGATGGAGGATCCGGCGAAACGTTGATCGACATCAAGGACATCGTTGACGGTGACGTAGCCCTGTTGCAAATAGCGGTTGAGGACCTCTTGTGAGGCAGGATTCAAGCCTAAGTCAACAAAAGACTGCTGGGCTGCCTCTCCATAGATCCAGAGATCCTTGACAGTCGTTGCCAAGGAGGCTTCGCCAGTCCCTCGCGGATAGCGGATGTAGTCGAACAGCACTCCATCGGGCTGATAACGCAATACTTGGTTCAGGAGATTCAAATAGTCCTGTCGCGCTTGGGGATGAAACGGATCCACAAACACCTGATCAGGACCACTAACCTCATCAAACTCTTGAACGAGAGTCGTCGCTGGGTTGAAAATACTAGTATTGCCGTCGCCATTACGAGCTAGAGCCGCTTCTCGGTCAGGTATCACACTGTAGGAGTAGCCAAAGTTCAAGGCAAACATCCAGGCGTAAGCAGACAATCCCCGTCGGCGAGCCGCTGTGAGGGCCATGTCTAATAAATCAGCTTCAGGGTAAATGCTAGGCCAAGGGGCGGATTGGTTCCCGGGTAGCACAGAGGTTCCATCGTAGAAGACTTCAATGTAGACCCGGTTATAGCCAAAGTTCACAATTCGGTCAAAGACTTGATCAAGCACCCCCGGTTGGGCATCACACGGATAGAGTCGCAGCCAAACCGCATGGATCTGAGGCCAGCGAGTATTCCGGCAGGCTTCCAAGGCCCGGCGATGGTCTAGCACCACCTGAGTGTACTGAGCCCAAGCGCTATCGGAAGTCAGGGACTGTTGGCGCAAATTTTCCTTATATGCGATAGCTTCCGGATACTGGCGACAGTAGGGATCCAGAGGCACTGCCGATGAATTCACTTGGGCCTGAACCGGAGTGGTGTCACGGGTGAGGGTGGCCAAGCTCAGGACCACACCCAAGATTAGTTGATTCCATCGTAGAGCGGATTGTCCAGCCCGAATCTGCAACGCCACCATAGTCACCTGCTCTAATTCGGCCTAAAGTCTAGCGCAGGATCCGCCAACCTCTAGCATTGAATACTACTCCCTAGCTAGGAGCTAACCCCTCAGCTCATCTGAAGTCACCCGTTCCCATGTATCCTGACGGCGCAAAGGAGCCCGATGGAGAGCCTCTAATGTTGAGGATCCGGTACAAAAAGCTGCTATTCGTAATTCTTCAATTAACGCCGTGTAGCGCTCGTAGACGGCTTGAGCTTGATGAGTAACGGCTGGTGCCAACATTGGAGCCGCACTCCCCACTAGTGTTGCCCCCAGCGTGATGGCTTTAGCCGCATCAATCCCTGTCCGGATGCCCCCACTGGCAAAGATTGGGATCCCTGGTACTTGCTGTCGGATTTCAATGAGTGATAAGGCCGTCGGAATTCCCCAGCCTGCAAAGGTATGGGCCACTCGCTGTCGTAACGGATCCGGTTGTCGATAGGCCTCTACTTCACTCCAGCTAGTTCCCCCAGCCCCGGCGCAATCAATCGCACTAACCCCACACTCAACCAATCGCTGCGCCACCGTAGCACTAATTCCGTTTCCAACTTCTTTAGCGATTACAGGGATCCCAAGCTGTTGAATCAAGTGTTCAATTTTGGTGTAGAGAGTCGACCAGTTACCATCCCCATGCGGTTGTACGGCTTCTTGCAGAGGATTCAAATGCAAGATTAACCCATCGGCCTCGATACCCTCTACAGCTCGGCGAGCCTGCTCTACTCCGTAGCCATAATTTAACTGCACCACCCCCAAATTGGCCAACAGGAGGATATCGGGAGCCACAGACCGCACCTGGTAGGTTGCCATCAGGGCTTCGTTTTCAATCCCAGCCCGCTGCGAACCTACTCCCATCCCAATTCCCAGAGCTTGTGCTGCTTCGGCCAACGCTAGGTTGATGTGATGAGCGGATCCGGTCCCCCCGGTCATGCTGCTGATCAAGAAAGGCGCTTGCAAGGCTCGGTTCCACAACTGCACACTGAGATCCACGGTCTCGAGATCAATCTCAGGCAGGGCGACATGCTCGAAAAAGAACCGTTCAAAGCCGGTTGTGATTCCTTTAGCGGCCACGTTCTCTGCCAAAACGATGTCAATGTGGTCCTGTTTGCGGGTTTCAATCGAGGTAACCATACGCCGTTCCTAGTAAGTTAGGATCCCTAGAATAGAGACCCGACCATGCTACCAGGCCAACTTCCCCAGCTTTGATTGTGTTGTTATTTATTGTTTAAAATTTTGTGAGGAATTGCTGGATTGACAGGCTGTAGAGATCGAGTATAGCGTTTGGAAGTATGAGTTCTGTACAATATGATGCTATTGAAAAAGAAGTGGTCTAGGGAAAAGAAGTGATCTAGGGCAAAAGAAGTGATCTAGGGCAAAAGAAGTGGTCTAGCAGAGTCCTGGCAGTGGGCCTCATCTCTTGGGTTTGTAGGGATCCTACATCTACCCGCTTAAAGCCAGACTAGAGCTGACCTCCAGACGGAGCTCGAAAACGCAGTCGCCGCAGAAGAGTAGGCTGAAGCAGTTTGAATTACAGATCTTCGCCTCACGGGTGAGTTCGAGACTTGTCACCCTCAGCAAAAGCATCATTTAAGGAAGTACAGGGAAATATGTGAACCCCGTTATCACCTTGATGTAGGATAACTTGCCGAGTATGAGGACTTTTTATGATTGCAACCTTCCTAATACACGACCTCAGGGATGCCGCCTAGCGGTGAGCTTTACCGGTGCAAAGGATCCTTGCCAATAGTGGCAGCCGATTGAGTCTTTGCATCCTGTGCAAGCAGTGTTAGATTGTGAGAAATACTTCAGTGTCGAAGAAAAGTAGCAAAGTATATTAACCCACAATTTCTACAGAAAACTGGGGTAACTGGAAAGGTGGCGGGATCTAACTATATAGAATCAATCTGCTCTCTCTAAGTTTTTGAGAAATTCGTGATAACAGGGCTGCCTGACGAAAGTTCTCAGCTTACTCTAAACGCTTTTTTTTATCAGCATCGAGGTTGTCTTTATGATCCCAACAGTAGGCTAATATAAGGCAGAATAAAGCTTGCTTAGGGCAATGTGAAGGTATTGGAAATGTAACTCCTCAGGACTCCAGCGATAGCATTGATGGGAGGTGATCAACTCCACAACCTTCATGATGGTCCCTTCAATGGTGAGCACATGTGCATCGTTAAGTTGGATATGCTTATACTCCGTTGTTGAATAAGTCACAGAATCACCTCCTTATCAGACTGGAAAGTCGATAATCCCTATATGATGGAGTATTCTGGTTATTTATCTATCATTAGAATGCGTTCTTACCGTTTCAGGACTACCCTTGATGAATGAGAAATTGAGCTTATTTGGTTTGATTCTCAGATCTGAGCAAGAGACATTTGGTAATATACTTTAATCTTTTGGTTCAAGTGAGCCAGTGAAATTAATATATTGTTGTAATGCGGCTGCTCTTCGATCTCTTAGCCCTGGGAAGCGAGGATCCTCACGATACTCCTCAAATGCCACCTGGAAATTGGCAATGTAGGTCGTTGTAGCAATGTCGGGGATTTCTAGGTTGTCAATGGGTCTAGCCAAATCAATTTTTTCAATATTGATAATCCGAGCAACATTCTCAAATTTGTACTGATCATAAAGAGGTTGAATATCGATCAAGTAATCACGGTAGGTTTCAAACATGCCCTCACTCAAGTATTGCAGATCAGCTGCCCAGAGCCCTTGTGGATCGGTCCGGGACGGTTCACGATTCCAGCTTCTGATATAGTCCCCGATCAAGGCTGTTGCGGCACAATCTTGACTTGCGTAGAGCGCTTCCAGATCAGCTGTCAGCATAGCCACCTGATCAATAGTGGCGGTAGCCGTGAGGGTCCAATTGGGTTGTTGGACTGTGTTTTCACCGATCACTGCCCCTTTTCTAGTGGTTCTGGAGATTAGTGTTGTCTGATCCAGGTTCTGTAAACCCTCGCTGGCTAGTGCCTGAGGGATTTCTCCACAAGCTTCAAACAAGAGAATGGCCTTTAAATCAGGTTCCACTTCGACACTATTAAAGGACGTGGCTGTCTCAAAGTTACCTATCTGTTCGTTGGCCGATTGTTGAGCATACACACACCAACCTCCAGCCATCGTGGTAATCGTCGCTATCAACATGAACAGCTCTTTATTGATCATGGTTTTTCCCTAATGAGTTTCTTTAAAGATGTGGAATATTTTCTAATTGAGCACAGGTAAAACCAGGTGTACCCCCCGTGGTAGATCCAGCTGGATACCTGTTGGGGCTAACCGTGGTCCACGCCGGGTGTCAACAATCCGGAAGTGCTTCAGAAAGCCGGGCGCTGTGTCATCGGAAAGATCACCATAGGAGGTGACCACAACATTTCGGCTGGTGGCATCAAAGGCCGCACCCTCCGGAAGCTGACCGTAGAATACGGCCTCATCCAGTTTGGTCAGGCGGCTATTTTCCCCATCTATCCCAATAAGCGTTACCGATGAATAAGGGCTATAGCGGGGATCGTCACTCGCGAGCCAGGAATATTCAATGTTTGTCAGAATGCCGTATTGTCCATCAGGACTAATCTCCAACCCTTCTGGACTAACAGATCCCTCTACACGTGCCACACGTGAGTGTCGTCCATCCTTATCCTCAGCTAGACGGATCATTGCTACAGATCCCACAGGGGCTTCGGCACCAAAACCCGGTACATCTGTTCCCCATTGAAATTCTGCTACGAGAAGATGTCGTCCATCAGGGGTAAAACGAGCTGCACCCGGATATTTACCCGTCACCACCGGGTTGCTCCAGGCAGCCAGAGTCGGACGACCATCTTGCACCGCTACCTCAAAGAAATGAACTTCATTCTGCCTAGCCATGAGTGCAGCCACGACCATCTGCTCAGGATGAAACAGAGTCATCACAGGATAAACATCTTCTGGAACATTAGGCAAAGACAGGTAAACAGGCTCATTAAACTCTTCTCCATCAAACTGCACAAACGCTAGCTGCTGGCCAAGGATCCCCTCACCACCTGCTAATGTCACAACTAGCCAATCACCATCAGGACTGATACTCACTGCATTAGGACGTCGTTCAAAGGTTAGTGAGGTAATAACCTCGGGTTGGGTAGGGTCAGCAATGTTGATGGCGGTTAAAGTTCGCCCATCCTCGAGGTCCTCTAGGGTGGCAGCGTCTGCACGGCGTGGTTGTCTCCCTTCTGTGACAAAAGCAGTACGTCCATCGGGTGACAGAGCCAGTGCAGAAGGTGGACCAGGCACACTATTGGATGCTCTCACCGTGGCAACTGCAGCACCAGTTAGACCTTGGCGCAGATCAATCACGCTGAGAGCATCATCAGACACCTTGGGTCCTAGGCCACTCCCTGCGTAAGCTGCTGCCACCATATCTCCGTCGGAGATTGCGACCAGCGCTCTGGCTCTAAATTCTGGCGTATCCTGTGCATGCACGCTGGCGGCAAGACTGAGAAGAAATATGGGTGGTATAATAAAGCGCATGTTTCAATGGCTAACTCTAGGCGATCATGTCTTTCGAGGCTTTCGGGTAGTTAGGTCGATTCCTCTGGAACAACGACACTGCTCGGTATCATGGCTGTCAATGCGAGGCATGGCAACAGTTATTGAGCTTAGGTGGCAGTGCGGGGTCACTGACGTGTTTTAGGGTGAGGGGGTTAGCGTTGCCAATTGAGCCTGTTGATGGCGGCGGCAGTCCTTACGACCGCATTGTGAATGCTGGGCGAAAGCTCTTCTTTTTAGAAGGATTTAGTGCGATTAGTACACTTCGCCTTGCGAAAGAAGCAGGTGTTTCAAAAACAACGATCTACACCTATTTTGGTGATATGACGGGGGTCCTCAGGGCAGTTTCTGCAGCAGAGAACCGAGTTTTTGCTGTAGATGCAGCTGAAATGCCAGCGACAGCCTTGGATTTCAAAGAAAGTCTGATTGATTTCGGTGAGCACCCCCTGCGGATGATCAGCGATCCTGATGTCATTCAATTTGACCATGTCATGCATGAGCAGTCTCGTGATAATCCTGAGATTACAGCCACTTACTTTGAGAGTTGCTATGGTGGCACGCAAGCTCATCTGATACATCTGCTGGATCATGGGCGTGGCTTAGGCTTTTTGCAGAGTGTAATTTCGTCAATGGATCTGGCTGATCATCTGATCTGCTTGTGGGAGGGCCTTGATTACAAACGGGTTCGCTTAGGCCTTCAGCCTAAATCCAGGTCTGATCTACGGGCTTGGAGTGCCCAATGTGTAAATGCTCTTCTAGATCTTTGAACTTTCTTTCATTTATGGGACTGCTGCATGGTGAAAACAAGCTTTTGAGCCTTAAAGACTGTCACTTCTAATCAGTTCGGACTACTTATCTAACTCATGATGTAGACAAAAGTTAGCTCCCGCAGTGTCTCCTCAAATCTTGCGAAATCCCATCGTCTAGAATTTATAGTATATCAACTCCAGGCTAGACAAGGGTTTCAGCTTGCCGATCGTCTCATTCTTAGTTGGTTAACTATAGCTTGCCGGGATGAAGCATTTAGCTTGATATTGTGGCTTGATCGAGCTGGCCAACTAGCAGGGAGTTAACCTATTATGAATATCTGCTGAATCTGGAAACGCTGATGTAGCTCAGTTGGTAGAGCAGCTCACTCGTAATGAGCAGGTCGCGTGTTCGAGTCACGTCATCAGCTTCCTCTCAAAACCTTGAAATAGAACGGATTATCCCCTCTCAAAGGGCACTGAGACTCAGATTAACTCCCAGTACCTGAACGAGATAGTTGCAGCAGCGAGTGTCTTAGCTAGTGAGGAAGACCTTGTCATTTTCCAAGAAGATTGAGAATCATGTCGGAGCCCGCTATCATTTAATTCATGATTACAGTGCATCCTTACTGCTTTAGGACTATCAGAACTGTTGGGAGTGAATGGCTACTCAGAGTTAGTCCCCTACTCTGTCAATTCAATCAACCTTTCACTAATCTTATGCTTCAAGGTGGGACTCCAAAAGCTTGGCAATCTCTTGAATATAAGGTTCTT
>CAYUEE010000011.1:0-50719 GCA_964443615.1 uncultured bacterium
CATCAGCCAGGATTTGGGGGATAAGCACCTTGATTGCCTCCGAGTACTGAGGATCCTCTAACGTCCCAATCGAGTCACGATCCTCGCTCAAACGGTCAATGTCCTCTTCCGACAGTTCAACCTCAATATCGGGAAGGATCCCTTTTTCGTTGATATCTGCGCCATGAGGTGTGAGATACCGGGCAATCGTGACCGCTAAACCGGATCCATCAGACAAGGAGTGGACTGACTGGACTAGCCCTTTGCCAAAAGTCTTGGTCCCGACAATGACAGCACGTTGATTATCTTGCAATGCACCCGAAAGAATCTCACTTGCACTGGCTGACCCCCCATCCACTAAAACCGCTAGGGGTTTTTCCGTTAACGAGCGGTGATTAGCTTCGATGCGCTCACCTTCGCCTTCCCGATTTTCAGTGGAGACAATGCCACCATGGTCCAGCCACATACGGGCAATCTCAGCACTGGAATAGAGGAGACCACCAGGATTCTGGCGTAAATCCAGAACATAACCATTAACACCTTGATTCTCTAGTTCTCGGATGGCTTGGCGCATTTTGTCAGCAGCATTAGCGGAAAACTGGGTCAGCCGAATATACCCTACCTTTGAGCCTGAATGGGTGCGGAGCTCATACCTAACCGTCGCCAGTTCAATCTTGTCTCGGGTGATATCAAAGTCGAGTGTTTCGGATCCATCACGCAAGATAGTCAGCTTGACCGATGTTCCAGGCTTTCCTCGGATAAGATTGACAGCCGCGTTAATATCCATTCCATCTGTCGGCTCGTCGTCAATCGCAATGATCAAATCCTGAGACTCAATACCCGCCTGATCCGCAGGAGAATCCTCAATAGGAGAAACCACAATTAACCGATCGGTCTCGTCATCCATCCCTAACGTAATACCCACACCAGTCAGCTCCCCTGATGTGTCAATCTGCATACTGGCAAATTGATCAGGATCCAAAAAGCGAGTGTATGGGTCATCTAATTCTTCGAGAACCTCACGCACAGCCTCATACGCCTCTTCAGGAGTGCCATAGTCCTTAGCTAGGAGTTGACGGCGGCGAGCTTCCCAATCAACCTCATTAAATGAGGAATCTACATACTCACGATTAACAATCTGCCAAACTTCATCGACAACTTCCTTGGGATCACTCCGAAACCCAGCCCATCCTGGCGTAGAGAGCTGAACACCCACCAACGTGACTGCGGTCATAACAGCTGCTGTTGCACTCACCACAAAGCCGCGCTTTCTCATGTCAATATCGTCTCCTGCGAGTTGTGTATGCCAGTTTGGAAAGCTAAGAGGTAGAGGACTCACGTCTTCCACCATCAAACGGGTTTTCTAGCATCAGACGGGTTCTCTACCGTCAGACGGGAATAACCCCAGCTATTCTGCTGTTCAAGCTCAACCCAGTCTGCTAGGGCTTAACCCAATTATGATGGAACCTGAGCGTAGAGCAAGCCGTCCCCATGTCATCCCCATGTCATTTGAGGTTCCTTTACGTGTTAACACATTCAAGCTCACAATGTTGTTAAGAGAATTCTCATAAGTTATCGAAGCTCATCAGACAGGGGTAAGCTGAGAAACTTGGAGGTAAATGTGTAGAGATGAGTGGGCGATGCAAGACTGCAGAGCTCGAAAGGGTATGCCTCACTGTTGATGAGTTCTGAGTCCACCCCTCTAGCATTGGCAGGACTGACATATTCGAGTCTAGGGCAGAACTGACATGTTTGAGCCATGTGCCTGCAAGCCTAGTCCGCTCTTCAAAACCATCTGAACCAATCGTCAGAAGCTACCGTTGACGGACCGCAGCAGTGCGCTCTTAACCGTGTTGAGGATCGAATTATGACAGCTCCATCATCCGTGACAACTAACTTACTCGACTTGGCCCGCTCAAGCCGTCAGGCTGCTCAACAACTAGCCCTACTGTCAGGGTCTGTTCGGCAGAGAGCATTAGAAGCCATTGCACAGAAACTGATGCAAAGGGTTGATGCCATTTTAGACGCTAACCAAAAGGACCTAACCGCAGCTGGTGAGATGGTTAAGCGTGGCGAATTATCCGATGCTGCTTATGCTCGTCTAAAGTTAAGTCCTACCAAGCTAGAAACAATGGTAGCCAGTGTCAAAGACGTCGCTCAGCTATCGGATCCAATCGGCCGATCACAGTTTGTGCGCGAGCTTGACGAAGGGCTAATCCTAGAGCAACGCACCTGTCCCCTTGGGGTTTTGGGGATCATCTTTGAATCGCGGCCTGATGCCGTCACTCAAATCGCATCTCTGGCGATTAAGACAGGGAATAGTGTCCTGCTGAAGGGCGGATCCGAAGCTATTCACTCCTGTAGCGCCCTAGTGGAGGTCATTCATCAGGGTCTCGCAGCGGTCCCAGGGGTGCCCTTGACAGCAGTCCAATTACTCACTACTCGGGAAGAAATTCGGGCCTTGCTGGATCTATCCGAGTATGTCGATCTAATTGTGCCTAGAGGCTCCCAGTCTTTGGTGCGATTTATTCAAGCCAATACCCGGATCCCAGTGTTAGGCCATGCAGATGGCATTTGTCACCTGTATGTTGATGCTGCTGCTGATGCAGACATGGCAACTCGCCTTGCGGTCGATTCTAAAGTTCAGTATCCCGCTGCGTGTAATGCAATTGAGACCCTGTTAGTGCATGAGAGTGTCGCCCCCACCCTTCTGCCCCAAGTAGCCAAGGCTCTGCAACGAGAAGGGGTCAAACTGAAAGGCTGTGACCAAACTCGACAGCACATCCATGCTGAGATAGCGACCCCCGAGGATTGGTCAACGGAGTACGGAGACTTAATTTTATCCATTAAGGTGATCTCCTCTCTAGCTGCAGCACTGGAGCACATCGAGAAGTACGGATCTCGGCACACAGAATCGATTGTGACTGAGGATCCTGATGTTGCTCATCATTTCTTGGAGAGTGTGGATGCGGCAGGTGTCTTTCACAACGCTTCAACTCGGTTTGCGGACGGCTATCGCTATGGATTTGGGGCTGAAGTCGGTATCAGCACACAGAAAATGCCACCACGAGGTCCTGTGGGTATCGATGGATTAGTAACCTACAAGTATCAGTTACGAGGACGTGGGCAAGTAGTGGCTGATTATACTGGAGTGGGTGGGCGATCCTTTACTCACCGAAATTTACCTGAGTTCAGAGACTAGAATCAATTTGCCGTTAGATTGAATTACAATTCCTTGACCTTGCTTAGTTTTGAGACCGGGAGATCACAATCTCTGAAGAGCACCCTAAACTCAATGAAGTGCAGCTTAAGAATCTAGCCCCAGAAGTGGCTGCAGTAATTTTCTGTAGCCCTACACTTGTTTGCTGCTCTCCTACACTTGTTTGCTGCTCTAAGGAAGGGTCTGACTTAAGTTATGGTTGTTCAACTGAGAATGAGATAAGTGGCAAGCTAAAATTCTAATTTTGCCAGGAGTTGACGTACCACACTAAAGCGAATCAACTATGTATACATACTTCTAATTCAGTACCATAGCACCCTATGCTTACTGTTCAGTTCTAGTTTCAGAGAGATTAGGATCTTGCTGCTTTTTTAATTAAGTGGTCAATTGAAATCATATTTGAAAGAATCAAGTTGCCCATATCAATATCTCAGAAAATCGCAGAGCTAAATTTTAGTTTAGTGGACCTCTGCGCGAGTGTGTTGTCTTGACACACCGGTCGAAAGTGCTAAACTACATTACTTGTGGGTAGTCAGGTGCCGATAGCGCTTAGTTGTCTTAGTGCTGTTACGCATTCGAACTCTGCACGGGCATACAATGTGAGCGCACGGGCTAAACAGTGGGTCCACAGGTTTAGGGTCTCCCTCGAGTGATGGGAGAGAGACAAGCTTGAGAGGTTCTGACTAACTAGCAATGAGTCACGAAAGGTTTAAAAAATACTTTATGATCGAATTGACTGGAGCAGGTGCTTGTTGATTTGATGATGTCATTGGATAACTATCACTGGAATTGCTTTGCTGGGATAGCTGCTACGGGAATGATCCAGTTCGTAGCGGTATGACTTGAGAGCGTCATAGCGCTCACTAAAGTTTGGTCGCTAAGCCGTTTGCCCTTCTTTCTGCCTTTAGTTTAGGAGCCGTTATGACAGTGCGTCTTTACATTGGAAATCTTCCTGAGGAGGTTGATCGCCAAGCCCTGGAAGATTTGTTCACCGCCGCTGGCGAAGTGGTATCAACCAAAATTATTCGGGACCGCAAGACTGGGAAGTGCCGAGGTTTCGGTTTCCTGACAGTTAACACGCCTGAGCAGGCGGATGCGTACATTGAGAAGTTCAACGGCCAAGATTTCGAAGGGATAACGCTGAAGATTGAGCTGGCCCAGCCTCGAGCTAAATCGGGGGATGGGGGTGAAGGAGATGATGCTTTGCCAACACCGAAGCCAACAACCGCTCAGCAACGCTCAGGGGGTCAAGGCGGCGGTGGCAAGAAGCGCAACCGTAATCGGTCCCAGGGATCCGTGACATCCACATCATCTTCAACCCCCTCCGGCCCTGATCCGCGTTGGGCTAGCCAGCTACAGCGCATTAAGGAGCAGCTGCAAGCAACTAACCAGTAGTCCTGACACCCTCCTTGATTAGAGAAACAAGAAACAGGCGATAGGCTTGAGGTTATCAGTTTGAGTTTGGTGCCCGGTATACAGTTTTCTAGGGTGCACCAAATGAGAGGTTCAGTAAACTCACTAGATATCAGCAAGCTCACTAGAGACTAGGTAAGGATCGATTCTGAGAGCCTGACTGCCGGGGCTCATCCCTTCTCTTGTAAGCATCTGTTATGCTGCTTACGACCTTTTGCCGAGTTATTTCTTATGACAGTCAAGTTTTTATTTCAGTCGTATCGGTCAATCATGCTGAGCTTAGTGGGGTTTTGCCTGTTGATTGGTGTCCTAGGGTGTTCCCCAGCTACAGAAGCACCCAACAGCCAGACCGATGACTTAGACGCTAAAATTCTGCAAGTCATTCGGGATAATCCAGGGGCTATCATTGAGTCTGTGCAAGCTTACCAGCAGCAGCAGCAGGTAGAGCGGCAACAGGCAAGCCAGAAGGTTCTGGATCAACTCCAAGAGAATCCAACCTCAATCATCGGTGATTCTCCAACGACAGGATCAGCCGAGCAATCCATCGTCCTGGTTGAGTTTTCTGATTTTCAATGCCCCTTCTGTGCTCGTGCTCATGACACTTTAAAGCAGTTCATGGATGCCTACGGCCAAGATGTTACGCTAGTTTATAAGCATCTACCCCTAATTGAAATTCATCCTCAGGCTGTCCCTGCAGCTCAAGCCTCCTGGGCCGCTGATCAACAGGGTAAATTTTGGGAATTTCACGATGTTCTATTCGAAAATTCCCAGCGCTTATCGGATGATTTCTATGTAGAGGCAGCCACTGAGCTGGGTTTAGACATCGATAAGTTCAACGATGACAGGGCTAGTGAAGCAGCAGTCGCTGCTGTAAAAGCAGATCAAGAGTTAGCAAATCAATTAGGGTTGACAGGAACACCCGCCTTCTTCATGAATGGGATCCCAATTAATGGTGCCCAACCGCTGGATAAGTTCAAAGAGGTTTTAGCCCAAGCTAAGGCGAATCTTTAGTGGTAGTACCTGCACTTGTAGGGTGGGGCAGGAACTTCCTACCTCACTCCTTTGCTCAACTATGATTTTCGGACAGGTCATAAATCGGATAGTTCCCACGTAAGGAGAGCAGAAAATGTATACCTGTCAGCACTGTGGTGATGCGTTTCTTTTTCAACCGGATTCGTGTCCTACCTGTGCGCAGCAGCACCGGCGGCGGGCTACCTCTAAGCGGATTCGGGAACAACGAGCGAGTTACGATTTGTCTGGATCCATTAGCGACGCCAACTTTTGGCAACTGTTGAAATGGTATCCTTGGTGCCCCTGTTGCGGCCGACGATGGGAACAAATCCCCGAGTCCATCAGCCGCGACCACATTATTCCAATTAGCCGGGGGGGAGTCAATACATCAGCCAATTTACAGCCTCTATGCCACACCTGTAATAGCTGGAAATCAGATCACCTCATTGCTTTTCATCCCAAACTTGCAGGGCATGTGGTCGCTTTACCAACGGTCTTACATCCTCTATTCAAGTCTGTTTCGCCTTTTCAACCTCCACCAATACAGGATCAAATCCAAATCAATCTTTTTGAACATGATTCTACACCCGTTCAGATTGCTTATCCCCAAGCCACTCAAGCTCAACTAGAGGCTGAAACTATTCGACTGACATGGATCGAGATCGTTCAATCGGCCTAGTAAGTGAACTTGACTAGCGTTAAGATCTTTATCTTTCCTAACCGCATCTGATATAAATGTAAAGTCTGACACAGGTCTACACAGCTAAAGCAAAGAACGTGCTGAGTAAGCATGGTAAGAGGTCCCTTAATCAGCAGCAATGCTCTCAAGACAATTGGTTTGGTTGCCCGTAAGTTTGATATTGATCCTAGCTTGATTAGCTGTACGAATCAGATTACCTTGAAGAGACTCAACTTCAAGCGGATGCAGGTTGTCCCGAACCCAATGTTGCTGTTTTTACAATGCGCTGATCGTAATAGTGTCTAGTTAGTCAGCTGAGACAGACATTCAGGTAGGGTATTAGTTAACGAATGATCATTGCAGTAGAATCTTTGTTTCAGTACCAGGAATGGAGATAGGGTGTTCTCAAGGATAGGCCAGTTGCAAGCAGGGCAGGTTACAGGCAATGAAGATCCTTCTAGTCGAAGACGATAAGCGGCTAGCCGATCTGTTGACCAAAGCGCTAGGGCACCATAACCACTTGGTTGATTGGGTAATGGATGGTCAGTCAGGCTGGGACTATGCTGAGGCTGGTAGCTATGACTTGGTGCTTCTCGACATTAATTTGCCCAAACTGGATGGCATTAGTCTTTGTCAACGTTTGCGTTCTGGAGGCTATCAGCAACCTATCTTAATGCTGACAGCACGGGACGATAAATCGGACCGAGTGCAGGGGTTAGATGCTGGTGCCGACGATTACGTCGTTAAGCCCTTCGATATTGAGGAACTTCTAGCTCGAATTCGTGCCTTATCTCGGCGGGGGCAAGCAGTCACCTCGACGGTGTTGGAATGGGGGCATTTGCGGCTGGATCCTGTCAGTTGTCAAGTATCTTACCACCAGACCCTCCTTCCGTTGACACCCAAAGAGTACAGCCTCCTTGAACTGTTTTTGCGTAATGAGAATAGAGTCTTTAGTTTAAGTTCTATTCTCGACCAGCTCTGGTCCATGGAAGATTCACCAGGCGAGGAAACAGTTAGAGTTCATATCCGAGGCCTGAGACAGAAATTAAAAAATGCTGGGGCCTCACCCAAGTTGATTGAGACTGTGTATGGGTTGGGGTATCGATTGGGATCCTTACCCAAATCAGACGTGCCCACGGTGTCTGAGGTCACCTCAGGATCAAAGACCTCGAAGGTGACTGAGCCTGGGAAAAAAACACAGGACGACATGAGGGAAGCCCTTGCACAGGCCTGGCAGCAGTTTCAATCGGTAACACTCCAGCAAGCTGAGCGTCTACAGTCTGCGATTACAGCCTGGAGTCAAGCAACAGTGGAGGAGCGTGACGCGGCCCGCCAAGATGCTCATCAATTAAGTGGACTCCTGGGAACCTATGGTCTTCCAGAAGGCTCTAGAGTAGCCCGGCAGATCCTAAAAATATTAAGTAGAAGCGAGGCAACCCTACCAACTCGGGATGCGAAACAGTTACGTCGGTTTGCACATCGGTTGCAGCAGATCGTCGCGGGTGAATCCGTAACCTCTCAGGAGACGATGGAGACAACTGTGTTGCTGATCAGCTCAGATCCATCTTTGACAGCTAAACTAGGATCCTGGCTGACTCCATGGTCCATTGAACTGGAGTTCGAAGCCACTGGACAGGTACAAGATGTAATTCAGGTTCTAGATCCGGCCTTGATCCTTATCGATTTGGCCGAGGGTACAGCCAGAAGTGTGACTTTGGCACTGGAATGGTATCAAGATCTGCAGGTCACCTTGGAACAAGAGCTTCCTGCAGTCATTGCCTTGATTGAGGGACCTGATAGCGTTGAACCATTGCAAGCTCTCGTGCAAGCTGGGGTCACAGATTTCATGCTAAAGCCATTAAATCCTCCTGAGGCCGTGACCCGGATCCTATGTGCCCTCAAGCTGATCCCTTAGAATTTGAGGAGGTTGCTCGTGTAAATAAACCATTGATGCTAGGAACTTAACTTACTGTCTAAATCGTTTTTTGTATCTATATGCGTATCTGCTCAAGCCCCATTCATAGAATTTGTAATGCCTCCTCTTGATTCGCATCAGCAGCTACAGTCCACCATTGACAGCGTTCGTCATCAGATTGCGGTCGTCCAAAACGCTGCATTACCTGAGATGGCCCAACCACTCAGAAAACAAGTTGTTCAGGATTTAGAACAGGGATTAACTAAGCTACAGGAATTGAAGACATTATTGGGAACATCCGATGAACTTCAAGTGGATCCTCATCATCATCAGGAAGCAGATCTAGTCTCAGCATCCCAAGATAATTCTACTTCTGGACATCGGCCTGAGTCTGGATATTGGCCTGAGTATTGTCAAATTTTAGAGCGAATTGCCCAGGGATCCTCTCTGACGGAAGTTCTGTGCACCATAGTAACCTTTATTGAATGTCAATTGCAGGGAGCCTGTTGCAGTGTCATGCTAGCTACAAGCACTGAGGAGCAAGGAGTACAATTAGGTGTAGCACCTCACTTGCCCTCAGATTGTATTCAAATCCTCCAAACAACTCAGCAAAATCTTTCAGTAGTTGTAGCTCTGACCCGTGAAACTGTAGCAATTCATGACCTACGGAAGGCTTCTATCGCACCAACATTGTGTCAGTGCTTACTTGACAATGGGATTCAAGCCTATTGGTCAACACCAATCCTTTCCCCTCAAGGTCAAGTCTTAGGCACATTAGAGATATACTCACCTGAGGCTCTAGTTCTAGATATCTCTAGCCATCAACGAATTCATCAATCTATTCGTTTGGCTCAATTTGCGATTGAACAGCACCATTACACAAGCAAGTTACAGACAAACCTTCACCAATTCCGTAGTATTGTTGAGCAAGCCTCGGTTGGCATATTGATTACAGATTTGCAAGGCAAAATCCGATCAGCGAACCCAGCGGTGGCACTACTACTAGGGTACAACCAGGATGAACTTCAAGAATTCACATTCAAAGATTTAACACACCCAGCTTACATTGAGGTGGAAGCTGAGCTATTTACTCAGTTAGTAACTGGAGTACAGTCGTCTTACCAGATAGAGAAGCGATATCTGCCTCGGACTGGGGAGTCAATCTGGGGTCGAGTTATGGTACATGTTGTTCAAGATGAAAGTGGGTCCGTACTATTCTCATTCCGCATAGTTGAAAATATCACCCAACAGAAACGGACCGAGGCTGAATTATTCAATATTAACTCGAAATTAGAGCAGCAACTTGCAGAATGTAATCAGCAATTGCTAGCAACCCTAGAAACTCTCAATGCAACTGAGTCTCACCTTAGAGCTATTCTTGATAATGTTCCGATGGGGATAATCATTAAAGATCTAGACAATCGTTATCTAATAGTCAGTCGACATAAACTCAAGACTACTAATTCAACTTACGAAGATATTTTAGGTAGGACAGAGTATGATTTTTTCGAGCCGAGTATTGCAGCTCAACTGCAGTTAAACGATCGTAAAGTTATTGATGCTGGAGTCCCGATGCAGTTTGAGGAAGTTGTTATTTTAGAAGGTCGGACACGCTATTGCCTATCTGTTAAATTTCCGATTCGCAATGATGATGGCACTATTTGTGGAGTAGGGGGAATTTTTCTTGATATTACAGATCGAAAGCAGATGGAGCTAGCTTTGCGAGAGAGTGAAACTCGACTACATGCTGTGCTCGAAAACGCACCAATTTCAATTATTGTTAAAGATCTCGAAAATCGATATATTCTTGTGAATAGGTACTGTGAGACCACAAAAGGTGTTTCTCTAGGGAGCTTGATAGGTAAAACAGAGTACGAAACATATCCTCCTGAAATTGCAGAACGGTTAATTCTAAATGACTATGCAGCCTTAGCAGCAGGTAAGGCCCTACAATTTGAGGAACTCATTCCAGTTAAAGGTAAGCTACACACTTGTCTGTCAATTAAGTTTCCTTTGCGTAATGCTGAAGGGAATATTGACAGCCTCTGTGTCATGTTTCTAGATATCACTGAGCGAAAAACGATGGAGATAGCTTTGCGCAATAGTGAAGCACGATTGCAAGCAATATTAGATAACGCACCTCTTGCCATCTCCGTTAAGGATCTTCAAGAGCGCTTAGTTTTAGTGAATCGCCATTTTGAGATTGTACAAGGGATCTCACGCCATGACGTTGTGGGTAAAACAGAGCATGCTTTTCTCCCTACCCAAGCTGCAGAACGTATCATTACCAACGATCGCATGACACTTGCCTCAGGAACTGCCCGTAAGTTTGAAGAGGATCTTCCACTGCCGGGTGGAACTCGAACTTTTATATCAGTGAAATTTCCTTTGCGTGATGCTGAAGGGGATCCGTTAGGTCTATGTTCCATGAGCATTGATATGACGGAACGGAAGCAGGCTGAAGATGCTTTACGGCTTAGTGAAGCCCGCTTACGAGCATTAATCAATACAATTCCCTGTAGTATCTGGGTCCGTGATTCCAGAGATCGGTTAATCCTACAAAACGCTATGGATGTTAGCTATTATGGAGATCTCCTAGGAACACATGTGGATGAAGCATCGGTCCCTGACGAATTAGCCCAGAGATGGATGGAGACAGTATCTCAAGCAAAGCAGGGCACTATGGTCAGAACTGAAAATGTTGAAATCATTCATGGCCAGATCCGGCATTTTCTCAGTCTTACAGCACCTGTCCCTGACTTAGCAGGGAATATGGGCACTCTGGGCGTGAGCATTGATATTACAGAACAAAAGCGTGTGCAAGATCAACTTCGATATAGTCAGGCTGACCTCCAACACCGAATCGAACTAGAGCAACTAATTACCAGTATATCCACTGATTTTATTAACCTCAAATTTGATGAGATTGATGTAGAAATTCAATCGGCCCTTGCTCGAATCGGACAGTTTTCCCAGATCGAACGTAGCTACGTTTTCTCTGTCTCTAAAGACCTCAAACTTCTACAAAGCCTACATGAATGGTGTGCAGACGAAGTTGAAGTTTGTTACCTAACCTCGGATCCAGTATCCATGGGCACTTTGCCTTGGTCCTTCCGTCACTTAGCTGATGGAGAACTGTTGAGCGTTACACATCTAGATGAGTTGCCTCCTGTGGCTACGGATGAGAAAGCATTCTGGCATTCTCAAGGTATTCAATCATTATTACGAGTACCGATTATCTTGCAAGGGCAGTTTATGGGCTTTATTGGCTTTGATTCTGTAGAAAGGACGAAGCATTGGACTCAAGCCACGATTAACTTACTGAAGCTTGTGGGCGAGATTATCGCCCGTGCGTTAGAACGGAAAGACTCTGAATATGCTATTCGTCAAAGTGAGGAGAAATATCGTCAAGCTATTGATAATTCTCCCAATCCCATTTTCTCTGTGAATAGTGAGGGCTTGATCCAGACTTGGAATAGCTCATGTGAGCGAGTCTTTCTCTACACCTCAGATATTATTGGTCAGCCTTTCGAGCTACTGTTAAACTATTCAGAGCCAACTGATGGAGGGTTTAGGGATAAGGTTTCCTCCGTATTTAAGGGACATATCTTCCCCAGTATAGAGATTGCGTATCGCACTCAAAATGGCCAAGAATGCTACACTATTTCTCGCTTATATCCTGTACGTAATCGCTATGGAATGGTGGAAGCCTGTGTGTTTTCAAACACGGATATTACAGAACGACGACGAGCAGAAGAAGCTCTGCGGCAGAGTGAGGCAACAAACCGAGCTTTGATTAATGCTATTCCCGATCTCCTGATTCGAATGGATAGAAATGGCAGGATCCTCAATATTTTCAGTAATGGCCTCATGCCTCTCCATACAACAGACTTTGATGTAGGATCCTTTGTTCATGAGATTTTGCCGCCTGATAAAGCAGAAGAGCGGATGAATTATGTCCAGAGAGCACTGCTGACGGGTCAGACTCAAATTTATGAGTACCAGCTAGAATCAAATGGGACTTACTATGAGCAAGAAGCCAGGATTACAGTTAGTGGGGAAGGTGAAGTACTAGTTATGATCCGCGATATTGCTGCGCGTAAGACTGCGGAGCGAGCTTTAGAGTTTCGGGTCGCCTCGGAAGAGTTACTGAATCAACTGTCAGGCGAGTTCATGAATTTATCCCTGGATGAAGTGGATCAGGGTATTGTGAAAGCTATTGAAGCAATTGGATCCTTCCTAAGGTTAGACCAGGTGTCTATTCATCACCTTTCGGAGGATCAGCGAACATTGAAGTTAACGTATCACTGGCACTGTAGTGGTCTAGAGTGGGCTCAAGAGGTTGATCCTGAGTGCTTATCAGAGAGATCGAGCTTACCGTTGTACGAGCTATTTTCCACTGGTGTGAGCAGCTTCCCTATTACGATAGGCTCAGATATGGAGATGACAGTTCCCATGACAGCCAGGGGTGAGTTAATCGGGGTGATTAGATTTGATGCAGCTTCATACCTACGTACCTGGAGTTCAGAAGATACGAATCTATTAACTACGTTCACCAACCTACTAGCTGGATTGCTGACACGTAAACGCACAGAAACAGCATTACGGGAAAGTGAAGAGTTATTCAGAAGTGTATTTGAAAATGCACCTGTAGCAATTGGATTAGTAAAGCTTGACTATCGCTTTTCGAAGGTTAACCCTCAAATGCGACAGTTGTTAGGATTAGCTCCATCAGAGTTGCGTGATGAAGAGATTCCCTGCCCGAAGTCACTGAAACCTCCAACAGGAGAATTGCAGCAACTGCTCTTGGGCTACTGCTCACACATCCGCACAGAAAAGCAATGGATCCGGGAACACGACACTGAACACACTATGGTGACTTGGGTTAGCTATACGATCAGCTTAATTCGTGATCACGAAGGTCAGCCTCTGTACTACCTAGGTATGTTTGAAGATATCACCGCTCGGAAGCGAGCTGAACAGGCGCTATGGGAGAGCCGCCAGAAGTATTACACTTTATTTGAAGCTATTCCATTAGGGATTGCTGTTACGGATGAAAGTGGGTACCTAACTGAGACCAATCCTGCTTTTCGTAAGTTGGTGAGTGCTGGCTTGGGGACCTATCCAGACTATCACCATCAGCAGGGTAATGGATCGATCTTTTTTACTGGATTGTCGGTCAAAGAGCTTGACCACCCTCCAGAACTAATGTATGAAACTAGTTTGAAATATTTGGATGACCGGGAGACTTGGTTGAGCATCACAACTGCTCCCATTCCCTTACCCGACTACGGAACAGTTTTAACCTACACTGATATTACCGAGCGGAAGCAGTTAGAGCAACAAAAGGATGAGTTTATTGCTGTAGTTAGCCATGAGCTCCGGACTCCCCTTACCTCAATGCGAGCTCTATTCGGACTCCTATCTGCCGGCAAATTAGGATCCCTCTCCTCTCAAGGGGAGCAGCTCCTGAAGATGGCGACCTCTGATACGGATCGTTTAGAACGGTTAGTTAACGATATTCTAACTCTGGGACGGTTACGAGCGGGTCGGCTAACCATGAGTAAGCAACTGATCCCGATTGATCGGATTGTGGCTCAAGTGGTTCAGTTGATGTCTCCAATGGCCAATGAAGACCAAATTCGGATCATTGCGAATACAGATGGTGGAGCTGTGTGGGCGGATCCCGATCGGCTGATTCAGGTACTAACGAACCTAGTAGGGAATGCCGTAAAATTTTCGCCTGAACATGGTTGTATCTGGATCACAGCGTCTAGTCAGTTAACGCAGACAGTATGGACGGTGCGGGATCAAGGACCTGGGATCCCTCCAGACAAACTAGAAGCCATTTTTGAACCCTTTAAGCAATTGAACAAGGCTCCCCATCGTCAGAAAACAGGGACTGGATTAGGGTTAGCTATTTGTCAGCAGATTCTGCAGCAGCATGGAGGACGAATCTGGGCCGAAAGCGACGAGGAAGGTAGTACGTTCTCCTTTACACTACCCAACTTACAAGCAGACTCACTGTGAACGTAAGCCGTTGCGGATAGAACAACTAACAACTCAGGAAATTCCCGCCCCTATCTATGCGGAGCACCTGTCAAGTGTGGGGAGACTGGTCAAGTGTTGAGTGACTTTACAGCTAAGTTATGTACATTTGGATACTCACACATAAACTCTAGAGTATACCAGTAGTTTTTGCCTGCAGTAGGATCACCGGGTTCAAGGGAGAAAAGCGGGTCGCTCCTGCAATCGTGACTGAACGGGACAGTGATACCTGCAATAACTCAACTGACCAGCTCTGTTCTTTGAAAAAAGCCTGCGTAGTTAGACAAGTCTCCAAAGTGGCAAAGTTACCCACAACTAGACCCTTGGGACGGATCCGTTTAATCACCGTATTGAGGATGGACTTCATCAAGGATCCTCCACCTCCCAGAATGACTCGATCCGGATCCGGTAATGCCTCTAGAACCTCAGGCGCGGATCCTGCCACAATGGAGACTGTGTTAACTTGGAATTGCTTACAGTTCTGCTGAATCAGTTGAACTCCAGCGGCATTCTTTTCAATGGCGTAGATAGTTAACCGGGGGGCTAGGCGAGCGATTTCAATTGAAATGGATCCAGTGCCCGCACCAATATCCCAGATAACACCAGTGGTGGGTAGTTCTAACAAGGATAGAGTAAGACTACGAACTTCACGTTTGGTGATCAGGCCTGGTTGATCAGCAAAGGTATGAAATTGAGGATCCGGAATCCCGAGGAGCGGCCAAGAGGAAGGCTCCTGAGGCATGCTAAGGCGTTCTAGAATAACGATATTGGGCATAGCAAAGACTTGGTGTTTTACCTCTGATGGATTCAAACACATAACAGTTTCATCCTCCGCACCTAAACAGCAACAGACCCACATGCGGTAGGGGCTTGGTCCTTGCAACTGTTGAACAGTATCTGCAATCACAGCTGGGGTGTGGTGGTTATCTGTCAAAAGGGCAATGGGAGAGGATCCTTGTTTAATCGCCCGCAGGAGTGGGGTGATGGCACGGCCATGTAAGCTCAGGATCTCCGCATTTTGCCAAGGGATCCGGGCGCGACTAAAGGCAAGTTGAATGGAACTGACATGTGGATGAAAGATTAACTGTTCAGCAGGAAAGGCCGTCAGCAACAGGCGACCAATCCCGAAGAATAAGGGATCCCCACTGGCTAGAACCACCAACGACTGTCGTGTTAACTCAGATTCAAGAATAGGGATCCAGGTTTCAACAGGTGGCTGTAAAGGAACAAGGCGGGTTGGGTATGAGGCCACATGATGAAGATGGGAGGGGTGTCCCGCAATAACGGCTGCAGATTTCAAGAGAGTGAGGCACAGTGGGGAGAGACTTTCAAGACCTTGACGACCAAGACCGATGACCGTGAGTGTGTGTGGATCCATACTCGGTCCAGCTCCTATCCGACTCAAACTATCAACTAACTTATCGAACTGTACTAGGGCGCACGCAGGAACGACAACAAGATGCTAGTTTAGTCATTGCTGTTCCAGAGATCGCCCCCATGAGTTGGTCTGAGTCTATCAATCAGTCTAAAGAGTATGTTGTGGCTGCCCAGCAAGCACTCGAACAAGAGGATACAACGGCAGCAGCTGCAGCCTATCAGCAGGCCGCTCAGGCGTTAGAACAAGCATTAGCCTCAGATGACATTCCCGAAGATGCCAATGTTGGCCCCGTCATTGTCAATCTGGTGTCCCTGTTACTCAAGGCTGACGATGTAGCTAAAGCTCAAGAGGTTATTACGGCGTGGCTCGACTCTGATCATGACCTCCCCCTTGAGATTGTGAGCCAACTAACTCAACTGCATGAAGCAATGGGTCCGGATGCTGCAGAGGACGAAGATGACTCAGAAACCGCTCCGTCAGCTGAGTTGGTCCGTACCGTAGAGCCAGCTAAGTCTGCTGATGCCAAATCACCCCTATTTGTTGAAACCCGATCTCGCTCTCGTGAAGATATCAAGTCAATTGTGCGAGCGTTGGACTACTTGGCTGAAGATCGGCTTAAGTCTCGGGCTGAAATCAATGCGGTGGCGGAATTGTTAGAAGTTTTAGTTAAAGATTTGCCAACGTTAGTCACTGAATTTGGGTTTGATCCGGCTAAAGACTTAATGGGGCTAGATTTACGGGGGCTAGAACAGCGAGGCAAGGATCTCAGCCGCTACAACCTGGATCTCTCACGTTTGCAGGGTGCTGATTTATCATTAGTAAACCTAACTCAATCCACCCTGCGAGAAGCAAAATTACGGGGAGCTGAGTTGAGTGGGGCTACTTTAAATGACGCAAAGTTAACCAATGCTGAACTGCAAGGAGCCAATCTAAGTCGAGCCAAACTCCTAAGAGCAGACCTAAGTGAAACGAAACTGACAGGGGCTACTCTTCGCGACGCTAATCTTACTGAGGCCAGCTTAGAAGAGGCAGACTTGCGGGGGGCGAGCCTCCGAGGGGCTGATCTCACCCGAGTCAAGATGAATGAGCGCACTCGATTAGACAATGCTGATCTCACGGATGCTGTGCTCAATGGAGCTCAATTAGAAGGTGTATCTTTAATCGGTATCAAACTCACCACTGCTAAATCAGTGCGAGGGGCAAAATTGGGTAACAACGGTCCACTCTCACCTGAAGTCCTGGACTTTTTGAAAAATGCGGGTGCCCAATTGCCTACCCCAGAACGCTCGGGCGGAGCGGGTCAATTTCTGCTGACGTTAGGATCCTTAGCTCTCCTGGGTACTGGAATCTACTATTTAGTGAAATGGATTGGCCACCATCCAGATGCCATCTTGCGTGTCCAAGAATTCCTGCATAACCTCACAACCCAGCAAGGTTAGGTGGACCTCTTCAATAGACCCCTAGACAATGGATCCGTTCCTTCTCTATGATCCCCCTCTCAGTGGAGCTGGAATAGAACCAAGGCTAACAGACCTATTGAGACAGGTAAGATCATGATAACCACACTTTTTTTTGACGCCGTGGGTACCCTGTTTGGAGTCCGAGGGAGTGTCGGCCAAATCTACAGTGAAGCAGCCAAACCGTTCGGGATTGAACTGGAGCCAGATCCCCTCAACCAAGCGTTTTACGATGTTTTTCAATCCACACCATCAATGACACTCAAGGACACAGATCCGGAGCAACGTCCACGGTTAGAACAGCAGTGGTGGCGAGGCATTGTCGCCCAAACCTTCTCCCGTGTTGGCCAGGATCCTGAGCAATTCCTAGAGTTTGACAACTATTTCAATCAAGTGTTCGACCTGTTTGCCACTCAGGATCCTTGGTTTATCTATGAGGAGACGATTGAAGTCCTCCAAACGCTGACCGTTCAGGGGATCCCAATGAGCATTATTTCTAACTTTGACTCGCGCCTCCCTGGTGTTCTGCAAGCACTTGAGTTAGCGCACTACTTTCAATCTATCACCATCTCAACTGAAGTTGGGGCCGCTAAACCGGATCCTGCTATTTTTCAATCCGCATTGGCCTTCTACGATAATCTCGCTCCCAGTTCAGCATTGCACGTGGGTGATAGCCGTTCCCAGGACTATGCCGGGGCTCAAAAGGCAGGCTTACAAGGACTCTGGTTGGATCGAGACGCCATCGGAACTGACCGTATACCTCCAGAGCATCGGATCCTGACCTTGCGAGAGCTATTCAAATGGGTGGGCTAGCACATTGAGAATGCTGCATAGCTATCCCTTACAAGAACACAGTGACCCTCTGGACAAATAGGTACCACACCTCATCTAACTTAGTGAACTAGGAGACTATGTTATTGTGAAAGTTAGCATAGCAACACTCAGGATTAAAAAGGGTAAGGATCCCTGCTCATCAAATCAAGTTCACATCAGCAATAACTTCAACCAATGCAGGTCCATCGTAAGTGAGTGCATCAACTAACGCCGGATCTAACTCGCTCTTTTGATTAACTCGAACTCCCTTACCGCCACAGATTTCAGCAAAGGTAGCAAAATTGGGATTATGAAGTGAAGTCTTCCCCACATCCCACTCCCCAGCTCGCTGTTCCTTACTAATTTTACCTAGTTCACTGTTATTCAACAGGATGTGGGTAATGTTCATGCCATACTTCACAGCAGTTGTGAACTCACCCATGTACTGACCAAACCCTCCATCACCCGACACCGACACAATCGGACGCTGATCCCCCACTGCAGCCCACGCACCTATCGCACCCGGGAAACCGAAGCCAATGGATCCTAGATATCCAGACATCAGCACAGACTGCGCTGTACACTCAAAGTAACGGCCCGTTCCAGTTTTCGCTCCTTGGCCACATTTAAAGTGAAACGCCTGTACTTGCATTAACTTCTCTAAAGAGAACCCAAATCGGGCCGAGGCTAATTCATAAAAATAACGGCTATTATTGCCCTGCTCCTCTGGCAACATGCCTCCTTCTCCAGAACAGATCCCTGTCTCAGCCTGTTCAGCGCCTTTAGCCAAGGCAACCTTTGCCTCTTCGGATAGTGCCCCGAAACTCATATCAGAGACAAATAGCGGCATTTCAAGTTTTAACGGTTGCTTGGCCTGTGGTCCAATAACAAGTTCAGTTCCCACTGGCACATCATCTAACTGGGGCAACCGAGCCAGTTGAGCAGTGGCAAATTGAATGGACTCCCACCGAGGCAACTCAGGGCCTGGAACTCCCATAGCAGCCACCGGCCCATGATGCCCAGTTTGAGACAAACCATAGGTCGCAAGGTCATGAATATAGTCTGTGTAGGGTTCTTCAATGGTGCCATGACTATCTGCATAGGATCCTTGATAAGCCTCACGGTCATAGGGTTGAGGATGGAACTGGCTCCATGTTTTGATCTCATCCGCATCAACATAAACACTGTCGCCTTCAATCCAAGCATTGAATTTTTCTAAACGCTCTTCATTATTATAGGCACTAATTCCCGTTTCAAAGCGATAGTCCCAGCCGTGCAGTCCACAGATCAGATCCTGGCCTTGAATGGATCCGTCCGCCATGAGGGCTCCTCGATGTTGACACCGACCATACAGAACGGAGATGTGTTCATCCCAGCGCACCATCACCAGATCCACGCCTTCTACCAAGGATCCAACAGGCTGACGCTCCGGAAGGTCACTCCAGGTTGCGATCTTAACTTTATTCACGCTCAGTCCTCGCCTACAAATCAACTCGGCCTAGTTCAGAACACAATTTCAAGGGTAGATAGGATCCCTGAGAGAGCGATGAACCAACGCCCAATTTTAGTCAACAAGTACACTGAAGTGAATCTACATCTGAGCCCTTCAATCGGTCGAGCTCTAGGTAATATCGTACTCCTGGCCATACATTAAGGGATCTTACGCCAACGGGTTGCCATACAATACGCTTTGTCACAAACGCCTACGCCCTAAATGAGCTGTGATACGATGCCGCTAGTTTTGGGAGACGGGCTGAGTAGGTGGATCAACCTACTGAAATTCACCTCCCACCCAGAGGGGACGGCACGATGGGGTGGCCATGACTTCGGTACCATGCCTTGACACAACAACTCGTCGTCATCCCGATCAAATAGTTGCGACATTGCAAAGGAGACAGCCTTGACATTGAGAGTTGCGGTAGTCGGAGGAGGTCCAGCCGGATCCTCAGCCGCCGAGGTATTGGCCAAAGCGGGTATTGAAACCTACCTATTTGAACGCAAGCTCGACAACGCTAAGCCTTGTGGGGGTGCGATTCCACTGTGCATGGTGGCTGAGTTTGCCTTGCCACCGGATATCATCGACCGCAAAGTGCGCAATATGAAGATGATCTCCCCATCCAATTATGAAGTTGACATCCATATCGAGAAAGAGGATGAGTACATCGGGATGTGCCGCCGGGAAATCCTTGATGGCTACTTGCGGGAACGGGCGCATCAATCGGGCGCCAAACTGATTAATGGCAAAGTGTCCGGAATCGAGCTACCACAGAATCACAAGGATACCAATCAACCCTACACCATTCACTACTACGATTTCTCCGATATTGAACCTGGTAAGAAAGGGGCCGGCAGACCCTCTCAGCTTGAAGTCGATGTGGTGATTGGGGCCGACGGTGCTCACTCCAAAGTGGCGGACGCCATCGATGCCGGGGAGTACAACTACGCCCTCGCATTCCAGGAGCGGATCCGAATCCCAGATGACAAGATGGCCTACTACGAAGATCTGGCTGAAATGTACGTTGGGGATGATGTATCTACTGACTTTTACGCTTGGGTCTTCCCAAAGTCCAATCACGTGGCGGTGGGAACCGGGACCATGCGCAGGAATCAGGCCGATATTCAAAAGTTACAAGCTGGAATCCGAGCCCGAGCGGCAACTCGAATTCGCGGTGGGGAAGTGATCAAGGTTGAAGCTCACCCCATTCCAGAACATCCTCGTCCTCGTCGCGTTGTGGGTCGGGCTGCACTCGTGGGGGATGCCGCTGGCTATGTCACCAAATCCTCCGGTGAAGGGATCTACTTCGCAGCGAAGTCTGGTCGGATGTGTGCTGAGACAATCGTGGAGCTGTCGGAACAGGGGCACCGGATTCCTACGGAAGCAGATTTGAAAGAATACCTCAAGCGCTGGGATCGGACCTACGGCATGACCTATCGGGTTTTAGATCTTTTGCAACGCGTGTTTTATCGCTCAGATGCCACTCGCGAAGCATTTGTAGAAATGTGTGCCGATCGGGATGTGCAGCGGATGACATTCGATAGCTATCTCTATAAAACTGTGGTGCCGATGAACCCTTGGGTACAACTAAAGGTGACGGCGAAAACCATTGGAAGTCTGTTGCGAGGTAATGCGCTGGCTCCTTAAGGATCCATCTCAACAGGATCCGTACTCAACAGGATCCATCTCAACAGGATCCGTACTCAACAAGATCTTTACTCAACAACAGGACCATCATCCTAAAAAACAGGATCCCTTGAACATTAGGGATCCTGTTTTTCTTTGGGGGTTTAAATCGTCATCGGACGTTTAGAGATCTACTGCAAGTTCTGACTGCCGGAGACGATATAGGCCGATAGGATCTTATCTTCGGGCCGGAGGTCATACATCACATCTAAGCCATCGGTGATGTAGCCAAAGGTGGAATACCGGCCATCCATCAAGTTCAAGCCGGCAGGAGTGAGATCGGGCTCGGCGATGAAGATGAAGAACTGTGAAGAGGCGCTGTTGGGATCATCAGGATAGCGGGCCATGGCTAGTGTCCCAGCCGCAGAGAACGGAAGCATGGGTTCTGCATCCCAGTAGCCCAAGTTAGGGAGGGTATCACCGTAGAGGGGCTCAGTTTTCTCTTTTACCCGAATTTCCATCGGAATCTGTCTGACTGTTCCCATCTCAGGATCCACAAAGCCATCAGCGGGTCCGGGCGGATCCCCAGCTTGAATAATGTAGAAGTCTTCAACCCGATCAATGGATAACCCATCATAGAATCCTCGTTGAACTAGATCTGCGAAGTTCCCCGCTGTAATCGGTGCACTGTAGCCATCTAGCGTTAGGGTCATGGATCCTTGTGTAGTGTCCATCACAACTTCAGCTCGACCTAACAGTTGGGGGAGAGTGCTGTACTCAACGGGGATGTCATAGGGAAACTCACCAATCCAGTTGTCCTCCAGCGTGGTCAGCTGATCCATAAGGGTGTTGTAGCGACGGCGCGCTTCACTTTTGCCGCGAGATTTCAATTTGGTTTGCTCACCCAACTCATTCAAATTGGATTGCATATCTTCCAGCAGAGCCTTCACCTCCGGCTGTCGCTCTGGATCCAGTTGGGCCACGAGTTCAGCACTATGTCGGTCAATAAACTTACTCGCTTCTTTCACATCCCGCCGCGTGGATGACCACCGGTTGTACTGCAGATCCCGGTCGATGCTCAACACTTTTTGATCCAACGTCTGCACCACGGGCTCTGTAATCGGTAACGCTTGGCGCAAAAGGATCCGACTATCAGTAATGGCGTTTCCTTGCGGTAGGGCATAAGCAGGCATCACCAGAAGGATTAGACTCAAGCTCGCTACTAGCACGCTCACCCAACGGGTCCCTTGCCGCCGGAGCGCATGAAGAAAGGACAGGATCCTGTTATGCAGCATAGATACACCTTGTTTACGTCAATCGGGCTGACCTTGAATATTGTAAAAGAGAATATTGCCAGCGACTGAGCCCGCCACGCTTAAGCCAGCTGCATCACTTGACGGTAGTGGGTCTCAATCTGCCGCCGAGTCGCCGAATTCAGCTCACAGTGGCCGTAGGTGGAGTCAATTAACAGGTTGAGTAAATCGGGTTCATCAATCGTCAACACATGACCATCTGCCATCAAACGGCGACCTCGCACCCAGAGGCTATCTACCACATTCACCGGGCGTCCCAACACCAAGAGACCAATCGGATCCTGGGCGGGCATGAGGGACAAATGGGTTAGATCATACATGACGAGATCGGCCTGCTTCCCCACCGTCAAGGATCCAATCTGGTCCCCCATTTTCAACCCTGTAGCCCCACCTTGGGCTGCCATCTCTACGGCCTGACGGGGAGTTATCCAGGTCCGATAATCATCATCGGTGACATTGTGCAAAATCGTACCGATTTTGATGGCCTCCAGGAGATCCTGAGCATCATTGCTGGCCGCACCGTCACAGCCGAAGCTAACCGTCACCCCCCGTTGTAAGTATTTCAAAATGGGCGCAATCCCGCTGCCTAAACGCAAATTACTAAGGGGGTTATGGACCACAGTGGATCCCGTGCTGAGGAGGAGCTCAATATCGGAGTCTTCTAACCATACACAATGAGCAAGTGACGTTTGCGGACCCAGAAAGCCCAAGCGATGGAGTCGTTCCACGGCGCTACAGCCATAGGTTTCGTAGGCAACTTGCTGATGGCCCCGTGTTTCGAGCAGATGCGTATGACGGGGGAGATGGTAGCGCTCAGACAATTCAATGCATCCGGTAATCAGAGCATCGGTACAGAAGTGCGGACCTGCTGGGGCGGCCATGACGTAAACACCGTCTTCAGGTCGGTGGAATCGTTCGATTACTTCTTGCAGGAGGAGCAGAGTATCTTCGGTAGACCGGATTTCGGGAGACTCTTTGAGCGCTTCACGGGCACCAGGCATGGCAAATTCGCGGGGATGATCCTGAAGCAATGGACCCACGAAGGCACGGATCCCCGTTTCTCGATAGGCTTTGACCGTGGCAGCAACAGACTCAATTTCTTGGCCCGGAATCATCACAAAGTGATCGACGATGCAGGTGCCTCCAGAGCGGAATGTATCTGAAGCTGTGTAGAGGGCGCTCAGATAGACCTGTTCAGGTGTTAGAGGCGGAAACTCAAACAGTTCAGCTAACCAAAGTTCTAGAGGGAGTTGTGGAATTTTACACCGTTGCCAGGCTTCACTGGAATGGGTATGAGCATTGACGAAACCAGGTAGAAGCAGTCGATCTTGCCCTTCCACCACGATGCCCATGGGAGGGAGATCGGTGCCAATAGCATTAATGCGGCCCCCACCAATATGAACGTCGACCGTCTCATATCCCGATTCAGCCGGGATCAGGACCTCTTTGATGGTGTACATATTCAGGGCGGCCATAGGTTGCATCCAGGTGACTTAAGAGCAGGGTAGCTTGTTGTCTAGGGTCTGCCAATAGACCGGGCGGACGGATCCTAATAGATCTGGACTCAAGCTATCAACCTCAGCTTTATCAAGATTGACATTGACCTTATTGGGATTAACGCCAGCTCCGTCAAGATTGGCATTGGCTTTATTGGGATTAACATTGACGTCACCAGGATTAATATTGACTTTGTTGGGATTGGCATTGCCTCTGTCAGGGTTGATACTGCGTCTATCAAGATCAACATTGTCCCTGTCAGAGTTAACGTTATCCCCGTATGGATCCGTCTGAGCTCGGCTTAACACCCCATAACGCCCCTGAATCAGGAATAATACTGCACAGGAGTGAGTCAACGGATCCAACACAAGCCAGGAGGATACCCATGCCGATGAAACCGGATGAATTCAGTGTGCACATCATGCTCGATGGTGGCCATCGTGAGGAAGTGCGCGTCAAGGGCACGAAGGAAATCACCAAACTCATGAACGATATTTTTATGGGCGATGCCGAAAACTTTATCCGGTTGCCCAAAACGATGGAGAACGAATTTCTGATCGTGCGTCCCAGTCGGGTCTGTGCTGTTGCGGTGGAGCCGGTCTTCTCCTCCAGTGTAGGGATCCCCGATTAGGCACAACCGTAGGCGGTCTCACCAGGATCTCACTCAGGTCTGATGGGTAGGATCCCTTGCCCTGTTGAGGACCCCATCCGGCTCCTAGGTTAGCGTTCACCGCTCATCACCCTGGGTTACAGCGGGAGGTTGCTCCGGATCCGACAAAGGAAGGTGGGAGACGTTCGAGGTAAGCATCCATAGCCCGCAACAATCCAGCTACAATCCAGAGGTCATTCGTAGGATCCGGTGAAGCTGATGAATCGCGCGACTCTCTTAATTATGCTGTGTGCCGTATCAATGAGTGTGACGGGTCAGTTTCTCCTCAAAAAGGGGGCATCAACCGTAGGCCCAATCGAACTCGCGACGATTCTGCCCAATGTCTTCGCCATTATTTTTCAACCGTACATTTTCTTTGGCTTGGCTATTTACAGTGTGGCCGCCCTCGGATTCATCGTGGTGCTGTCTCGTGCCGATCTCAGTGTGGTGTCTCCCTTCATCGCAACGAGCTATATCTTTACGGTTTTAGGCGGCAATATTTTCTTTGGGGAAGAACTTCCCCCAGTTCGGCTGATCGGAGTCGGTTTGATCATGTTCGGAGTCTACCTTGTGTTACGTTCCTGAATCTGGATTCGGCTTTTAGACCGCTACCAGTTTAAGATAATTAACACTCATTCATAGTTGTGTCGATTATTCTTACAAAGAGATGGATCTTCAGAGGTCTCTAGCCGTGATCATTGAGCTGTGCTGGAACGAGGACTTCTAGGGTTCATAAGACATTGATAGACATGAGTCTGGGCTGGTAACTAGAGCTTGGGCTTTGTCAGTTTGTTATAAATCAACACTCATTTATCATCTCATTTTGTCATGGTTACTGTTGAAACTGTTGAAGGAGGCACCGTGAGTCAAGGGTTAGCGGCTCAGCTGAAAGAGGGCACCATGAAGGCCCACACGATGGCTGAGAACATGGGCTTTATCAAATGTTTTTTGAAAGGCGTAGTGGATAGACGGGCCTACAGCAAGTACGTGGGTAACTTCTATTTCGTTTACTCTGCTCTAGAAGAGGCATTCACCGCTCATCAGGATCATCCCGTCATCGGGCAACTGGTCTACCCAGAACTGTGGCGGCAGCAGAGTCTCGAAACGGATCTAGAATTCTTCTGTGGATCCAACTGGCCAGCGGTGATCAGCCCCTCTCCGGCCTGCCAGGTTTACGTGGCTCGCATTCGTGAGCTGGCAGCAACGGATCCGGTGTTATTGATTTCCCACGCCTACACTCGCTACATTGGGGACCTCTCGGGGGGGCAAATTTTGAAAAAGATTGCGCGCCGGGCCATGGCTCTCCCTGATGGTTCAGGTACCGCGTTCTACGACTTCAAGCACATTAAACATGAAGGGAAGTTCAAGAACCAGTACCGCAGTGTGCTCGATGGCCTTGACCTAGACCAAGCAACGATTGACCGAATTGTAGAGGAAGCCAATTACGCCTTCAAGCTCAATATGGAGATGTTTAAGGAGCTGGAAGGAAACTGGTTTATTTCCATGTTCCGCCTAGCCTGGAATTCTTTACGGGCTCAGTTTCAGCGCGCGTTTCAACCAACAGCGGCAACTCAGGCATAATTCAAGTTTGGTGTGAGTGAATGGATCCTGGCTCAGCTTCACGGCTGGGTCTTTTTTTTCTCAACTAGCTACGATATGGATAATTACAATTCTTATTAAAATGTGCTCCCAGGCTTCGCACCCCAACTTGAGCTCAAAGTCATTAGGGTTCGTTGTGGAGCATCAACACATCTTTAACGAAATCACCAGAACTTGGCAACGACTCTAGAACTGTTGCACAGCCCCAGTCCTCCTTTAAACAGGAGACCGCCTGCTGGTTTAGACGGCTCGCTTATCAGTTTGGGCGGCTCGCTTACCTGCTTGATTGGCTCAATTGGCTCGATTGGCTCGATTGTCAGTTTAGGCTGCGCAATGGTCGGTTAGACTCACGAGACTTTCGGATTCCCGATTATGACGATTAGCCAGATCCCTTAACGGTTCGTTCGGGCCCTCAACTGGGGAATGAGTCAAGGATCCGTATCGATTTCGTTGTGAAGTAGCACAGACTAAGCTACAACACTTAAGCGACACACACGAGTAGGCGATGGAGCGGAGGCGAGATGGCAGCAGAGTTGACCTTGTTGGTGGATATGGTGGCCGTCCTCGGAGCGGCGTCGGTGGGGGGCTATATTGCCAATCGATTGGGTCAGCCGGTGTTGTTGGGATATCTAGTTGGTGGCATCATTGTTGGTCCAGCGGGGTTGGGCCTAGTGAACAGTGAGAGCGACATTCAAACGTTGGCGGAGATTGGTGTGGCGCTCTTGCTGTTTGCCCTGGGAATTGAGTTCTCGTTGGCTGATCTGCTGCGAGTCCGCCAGATTGCAGTGGGGGGAGGATCGTTACAAATTCTGCTCACGATGATGCTGGGGGGAGGGATCGCTTAGCTGCTGGGATGGGTCGACTCGGTCCCGCAAGCCATTTTCCTGGGGGCGGTGTTATCCCTATCCTCAACAGCTGTCGTGTTGAAAAGTTTGATTGAACGGAATGAAGTCCAAACCGCTCACGGTCAGGCGATGTTAGGGATCCTGATTGTGCAAGATTTGAGCTTGGGATTGATGCTAGCTGTCCTGCCGGCGTTAACGCAGTCGGGGAGTGACTTGGGGTGGGCACTTTTAGAGGCTGTTGGTCGAGCCATCGTTTTCATAGGAGGAGCTATTGTTGCTGGCATTTGGATCACTCCGCCTTTAATGAAACGCATTGCGCAAACGGGATCCCAAGAACTCTTTATTCTGTGCGTGTTTGCCCTATGCCTGGGTGTAGCCTTGCTCACTGCCCTGATTGGATTAGGGATTGAAATGGGTGCATTTGTGGCCGGCTTGATGATCTCACGGGTGGAGCATTCCGATCATGCCCTTGATAAGGTATTGCCGATGCGGGATGTGTTCGCAACGCTGTTCTTCGCCTCCATTGGCACACTAATGGATCCGGCCTTTCTCCTGGCTAATGCACCGATCTTATTGGGATTAGTGACGATGGTAATGATGGGGAAAGCCTTGATTACAACACCCATTGTGACCTTACTAGGGTTGCCTGTGCAGACGGCGTTAATAGTAGGGTTTGGGATCAATCAAATTGGGGAATTTTCGTTTGTCTTAGCCGGTGTCGCAGCGGATTTAGACTTATTTTCGGAGTCCCTGTACGAATTGACGGTGGGGACAGCAGCTGTCACGTTGATGATGACACCCTTTGTCCTTAAAGCTTCTCCCTTAATTGCCGGTGGGTTGGAATCAGTGCCCTGGATAGGATCCTGGTTACGTCAACAGTCTGCTCCACAACAGATGTTAGTGGATCCGGGATTGTCAGATCATGTCGTGGTTGCTGGGTATGGCCGAGTTGGACAGACGTTGGTGCGATTGTTGCGGTCCCAGGGCTATCCGGTGTTGGTGATTGACAACAATGAGTCTGTGATGCAAACAATGCAGACGGACCGATTACCCTATGTTTTTGGAGATGCCTCTAGTGAACTGGTGTTGGAGAAATCCAATTTAAAAACAGCGATGGCGATGGCTATTGCCCTACCCGATCCAGTCGCCACTCGACTGACTTTGAAGCGAGCTCTCAGTATTGCCCCAGACTTGGATATCACCGTGCGGGCTCATAGTAATCAAGAAATTGACGTGCTCTATCAGCTAGGCGCGCGCGAGGTCGTACAACCGGAATTTGAAGCCTCATTAGAGATGGGAGCTCACATGTTGAGTGGGCTGGGGATCCTACCACGGGTGATCAAGCAGGTAGTGGATGGCTATCGCATTAGCCGGTATCGGTCGCTGCTGTCCGAGACGGTGCGAGTTATGGACGATCAGCGGGTGTCGGTGGCCTTAGAGGGTCTGGAGGGGAAGTGGTACGTCTTAGATCCTGGATCGAACCTAGTTGGGTTAACATTAGCGGAGGCTGATATCCGTCGGTTGACTGGGGCGACGATCATGCAAGTTCGGCGTGTGGGTCAGACGATTGCTTATCCAGGACCAGAGGTGACGCTGAAGGGGGGCGACCGGCTCTACGTGGTCGGGAATGTGCAGGAGCGTTCAACCTTTGAAGGTTTAATTGTTGAGGATCCAAACCGTTGACTTCGGCCTACACCCACGACGCCTGTGACCAAACCGGAGTTACCCGTCTTGTGATCTGCCCTGTCCTATCTTGAGCCGTGTCTAGGTGGACCCATGACCCACGAGCAACTCGGACAATCCCTTGATCGTTTGCAGGACCATACCCCAGATGATGCGACTCTCTGGGATCCCCTAACGCTGCTAGATGCTTGCCACCGGCTTGATACCGATACGCAACTCGAATCCTGGTTCACGACAGTTCTCAATGTCTTTGGTCAACTGATCCCTGCCACCAAACGGATCCTGTTACCCCCCCGCGATCAAACCATGGTGATGGCCACCGGACCGGATCTAGATCAACATGACCTACCCTGCCAGCGTCAGGATCCGACCGAATTCCCGCAACGTTGGGTCCACTGGATCAGCATTCACCAGCAACCGCTCGAGCTCAGCCATCTCGCATCGGATAATCTCCGCTCGGATCCTTACCTGCTAGCCAGCCAACCCGCAACCTTGATAGGGTTACCTCTCTGCCATGATAGGGAGCTTGTCGGTATCGTCATTCTGGAACACAGTACCGTCAACGGATCCCTATCCACCCTTCAACTTCAAATTCTTGACCGCCTCAGTACCCATGCCGCCCGGTGTTGGTATCGATTGCAGCAGCAGGCCCAACTAGCCACCACCCTCAGGATCCAGACGGCTGAACTCCAAAATACGCAGGCCAAATTAGATCGATTACTCGGCAATTCACGGCTAGGCATTTTCACCGCTGAACCGGAAACCGGACGGATCCTAGATATTAATCAGTGGGGCCTAGTTCTCTTAGGATTTGAAGAGGATCCGGGGGAAGTTGGCTATGTGACAGATTACTTCATTGACCTTCTCCACTGGCAAGACTTAACCGAGCGTTTGCACCATGGGTTGCAGCACTCTGCCACCTTTGTCATCGATAATTACGAAATTCAGCTGCATCAGCGGGGTCTATGGGGGCTTCTATCGCTCAGTTTGAATCAAGAGGATGGATCCATTGAAGGGGTCATTACCGATATTACGGCGCGGAAACAGGCGGAAATGGATCTGCAGAAAAACGCTGAATTAGTGGCCCAAATTACGGATAACTTGCCAGCTTTGATTTCATATGTCGATAACCAGGAACGTTACCGGTTTGTGAACCGCTACTATGAAGAATGGTACGGGCTCCCCGCTGAGGCAATCATTGATAAGCATGTGCGCGAGTTAGTGGGTGAAGAGGATTATTTTAAGGGGAACGGGTATGCCGAAGCGGTCCTCCGAGGGGAAAAGGTTAGTTTTGAGCTCGTCCGGCGGCGACAGGATGGTCAAATTCGCTATCTCGATATCAATTTAATTCCTCATTTTGATCACAACGGATCCGTTTTGGGTTACTTTGTCTTGGCCCCTGACGTGACTGAGCGACGGCTAGCAGAAGAACAGTATCGCTCAATTTTTGAAGGATCCTCCGTCGGTATTTTTCAATCTACCACTGCCGGACAATTTCTATCCGTCAATCCGGCTCTTGCTGATTTGTTTGGCTATGAGTCACCTGAGGCATTGATATCAGCGGTTACCAACATTGAAGAGGAACTCTATGTGGAACCCGCTCAGCGAGCCCGTATCCACCAAGGGTTGGCACATCAGCAGGTGATCAGGCGGTTAGAGTCTCAAGTGTATCGACAAGATAGATCCATTATTTGGATTTCAGAGACCGTGTGGGCGGTAGAGGATCCTGAGGGTCAGGTGCTGCGATATGAAGGATTTGTGCAAGACATTACTGAGCGCAAACAAGCGGAAGCTGAGATCCACGCTCAACAGGAGTTTCTGCGCAATGTTATTGATGCTTGCCCTTACTCCATCTACGTTAAAGCTGCTGAAGGGTATTTTGTCATTATTAATGAAGCGGGAGCTAACTTACTCGGCCATTCTGTCGCTGAGGTCCAAGGGCATAAAGATAGTGAGTTTATTGTTGAGGAAACTCAATTGCATAACTTTTGGGCCGATAATCATGAGGTTATGCAGAGTCTAAAGCCTAAATTTATTCCGGAACAGTTATTAACGAGTAAAGATGGATCCTGTCGGTGGCTGCAAACCATCATTAAACCGCTCATCACCTCCAAAATGGAGTCAACCACAACTCATCTTATCGGCGTTAGTGTCGATATTACGCAGCGCAAGCAGGCAGAAACGCAACTCCAAGAATATCTCTCCCTGCTGAAGGCCACGTTAGATTCAACAGCCGACGGGATTATTGCGACTGATCTTAAGGGCAATCCCCTCACCTTCAATCAGAAGTATCTCGATCTATGGGATCTCTCTGAATCCTTTATTCAATGGGAAACAAGGGAGGAGCGCATCGAATACTTAGCTCGATATACGCGTCATCCCGATGAGTTTCTCGCCCGTGTCTACCAGTTGATGGAGTGTGAACAAACGGCGTTTGATCTCCTCGAACTGAGGGATGGCCGTATTTTTGAACGATATTCTCAACCGCAGCGGATGGGACTGCAAGTTGTAGGGCGGGTGTGGAGTTATCGGGATATCACGGAACGCCAGCGGATTGCAGATGCTCTACGCGAAAGTGAAGCTCGTCTACGCCTAGCACTCAGTGCGGCTAATATGACGGCGTGGGACTGGGATTTGATTACGGGAGAAGAACGATGGTGGCCAGAGGCAGACTACCTGGGAGGATCAGGGCCGCACGTCGCATTCCTCAATTATGTCCATCCGGATGACCGAGGATCCGTGCAGGAAGCCGAACAGCGAGCTCTGAATCAACAGGCTGAATACCAGGTGGAATTCCGGGTGGTGTTGGAGGACGGATCCTTACGATGGAAGTCTAGCCGAGGGAATCTCCTGTACAACCGGCATGGCCATCCCATCCGAATGGTGGGCACCAGTATTGATATTACAGAACAGAAGACTGCTGAAGAAGCCTTACGCCGCAGTGAAGCCACAAACCGAGCCCTGATTGAAGCTCTGCCAGATTTACTCCTGCGGATGCGGGCGGATGGCATGATTTTAGGTATTAAACAAAGCGCGAGTATCAAGAGCTTATTGCCCGTAACCCATCGGGATGACTTTGTCTCGACTGAAATTCCCATCACTACGATTTTCCCTGCGGATAAAGCAGCAGAACGGATCCAACAAGTCCGCCAGGCTTTAGCCACCAATGAGCTGCAGGTCTATGAACAACAGCTCGACATTGAAGGCGAGAGTCGATATGAAGAGGCTCGGATTGTTGTTAGCAGCCCTAATGAAGTTTTGATTATCATTCGTGATATCACGGATCGCAAGTTGTCGGAGGCGGCACTTCAGGATGCCAAAGAGGCGGCTGAAGCCGCGAGTCTGGCCAAGAGTACTTTTTTAGCGAACATGAGCCATGAACTTCGTACACCGATGAACGCCATTCTGGGATTTAGTCAACTGATGGCTCGGGACCCAGACTTAACGGATCAGCAAAAGCAATCTCTTACGGTCATTAACCGTAGCGGCGAGCATCTTTTAAGCCTGATCAATGCGGTCTTGGAAATGTCAAAAATTGAAGCAGGGCGGATTGTACTACACGAAACGGCTTTTGACCTAACTCGATTAATTCAAATGCTCGGGGAACTGTTTCAACCTCGGGTGAAGGCGAAGCAGTTGTACCTCCACTTTGAGTTGATGAACAATGTGCCTCAGTATGTCATCACGGATGAAAGTAAGCTCCGCCAGATATTGATTAATCTGCTGGGTAATGCTTTGAAGTTTACTCATGTGGGTGGTATCACGGTTCGAGTGGCCTACCTTGAGGATCTGTCTCTGCTACAGATTGACGTTCAAGACACCGGCGAAGGGATTGCACCCAGTGAGAGGGATAAACTGTTTCAGCCCTTTATGCAGACGGAAAGTGGGATCAAATCTCAGGGTGGCACAGGTCTTGGCTTAGCCATTTGTCGGCAGTACGTGGAGTTAATGGGAGGATCCATCCAAGTTGATAGTCAGCCAGCACAGGGAACATGTTTTCAATTCACACTGCAGGTTCGGCTAGCTGATCCCTACTCCCTCCCTGTTGACCAGCCTCGGCAACGAGTGGTGGGATTGGCATCAGGGCAGCCAGCATACCGGATCCTGATTGTGGATGATCGCCAGGAAAATCGGACTCTACTCAGTCAGTTACTTGAAACAGTAGGATTTGAAACCCGAATGGCTGCCGATGGCCGAACAGCCATTCAGTGCTGGCACGACTGGGATCCTCATCTGATTTGGATGGACATGCGGATGCCCGAGATGGACGGATATGCGGCGACTCGGGATATTAAAGCGACGGAGAAAGGGAAGAACACCGTGATCATTGCCCTAACTGCGAGTACATTTGAACATGAGCGGGCTCAAATTCTGGCGATTGGGTGTGATGACTTTGTGGCTAAACCCTTTCAAGAGCATGTCATCTTCGAAAAAATGGCGTTACATCTCAATATTCGCTACACCTATGAGTCTACTGTATCCACTCCTGACGGATCCTTGCCTCACCGGATCCAGATCACCCAAGAGCAACTAACCGCCTGGCTCAAAACCCAACCGCAACACTGGATTAAGCAGCTATACGAGGCGGCCCTGCAGTTGGATACCGAAGTTGTCCAGGCCCTATTGGACACTTTGCCCCCCTCACTAGAGGCCTTGCATCAAACACTGGCAGACTGGGTGATTCAATACCGTTTTGATCTCATCACCGAGCTGGCCCATCCCCTCTTGAATCCAGACACCCTCTGATCCAGACACCCTCTGACTCAGGATCCGACCCGGAAAGCGGTACGCTTTGTTAAGACCCTTACAGGTTAAGATCGCTTACTCGGAGTCGAGGCTTTTAGTGATTCGACGGTAACTCATACGACACTAATTCCGGCTCACGGGGGAACTTTAATCAATCGCATCGCCGATCCGGCCCACCGAGAGGCACTACGGGACCAAGCTGCTGCCTTCCCTGCTGTAACCTTAGATGCCCGTGCTCAATCGGATCTAGACATGATTGCCATTGGCGGATTTAGCCCGCTCACAGGGTTTATGACCCAGGCGGATTACGAGTCGGTGGTGAAGTCTATGCACTTAAGTAATGGCTTACCGTGGTCCGTGCCCGTTACTTTGCCCGTGAGTCAAGCGATCGCCGACCGCCTCAAAGAAGGGCAGATGGTCGCCCTAAAAGCAGCGGATGGTCGGATCCTCGGCCACATGGAGCTGACAGAAAAATTCACCTATGACAAAGAAGTTGAAGCTCAAAATGTATACCGCACCACTGAAGAGGCTCACCCTGGGGTCAAGGTAGTCTACGAGCAGGGGCCTGTCTGTCTAGCCGGATCCGTAACCTTGTTTGAACGGGATCCTCACCCCTTATTTCCGGCCTACCAAATTGATCCGGCGGACTCTCGCCAACAATTTCAGGAAAAAGGGTGGAGAACAGTCGTTGGCTTTCAAACGCGGAATCCCATTCACCGCGCCCATGAGTATATTCAAAAATGTGCACTAGAGATCGTGGACGGTTTATTCCTGCATCCTCTGGTAGGGGCCACCAAGAGCGATGATATTCCTGCGGATATCCGGATGCAGTGCTATGAAGTGTTGATTGAAAAGTACTATCCCAAAGATCGGGTCATCCTCGCCATCAATCCCTCCGCGATGCGTTACGCCGGTCCTCGAGAAGCCATCTTCCACGCCTTAATTCGTAAAAACTATGGCTGCACTCACTTCATTGTCGGTCGGGATCATGCGGGTGTCGGGAAGTACTATGGCACCTATGATGCTCAATACATTTTTGATGAATTTGCCCCCGGATCCCTCGGCATCCAACCCTTGAAATTTGAACATGCGTTCTTCTGTACTGTCACCCAAACCATGGCCACCGCCAAAACGAGTCCCAGTACCCCGGAACAACGGATCCATTTATCTGGAACGAAGGTACGGGAGATGCTTCGTCGCGGGGAAGTGCCACCCCCTCAATTCTCTCGTCCGGAAGTGGCTGAGCTACTAGCAAAAACCATGCAAGCTCGGGCTCAAGCAGACGCTTAACTTGGCACTAAAGCAGGATCCTACTAGGGAATGGTGGGATCCTCTGTAGGATCTATGTTCAAAGTCTCCAGATCGTATACTAAGGATCCTGATCGTAGGCCCCCTATGACTTCAATTTTTCCCCACCCGGCTGACCTAGAGCCTGACCACGCTAGTCTCGGATCCGATGGCTGGGATGATGGCTGGGATGATGGCTGGGAAAGCATTGAACCCCCTCTGGACAGCGATCTCCATGGGGAATGGTGCAGAGTCATTTCCGAGTCATGCACAGCCGTTTCCGAGTACTGCAGAAGCATTTCCGAGCGGTGCACAGCCATTTCCGAGCGATGCAGAAGCATTTCCGAGTCATGCACAGCCGCTTTCGAGTGCTGCAGAAGCATTTTTGAGCGGTGCACAGCCATTTTCGAGTCGTGCAGAATTGTTTTGGAGCCATGCACAGCTGTTTCTGAGTTGCACAGGATCCTTCCAGAGCAGTGCAAAACCATTTCGGAGTCATATGGATCCTTCCAAACCTAATGCGGGATCCGCCAAGCCAGATAACTGACGGTAGGATCCTTTGACTTGCCCGTTTGACTTGCCCGCCTGAATTACTGTCATCAATCGCTCAGGATCCTTCTAGCCAATCATTCAAATATCCAATCATTCAAGAACGCTTGTAGAGCCGCTGGAGTTTCAAACACGTGGTGAGCCCCTGCTGTTGCTAATCGCTCATGAGGATGCACCCCCCAACTGACACCTAACCCTAGGATCCCAGCTCGTGTCGCCATTTCCACATCGTATTGAGTATCCCCAATCATGACCGTCTTGTCAGGGTGGCCTTGATGGTGGTCCAGGATCCGGTGGATCGACTCAGGATCTGGTTTGGGGGCAGAGACTTCAGTAGGCGTCATGATCGGTGTGAAGTGGTGACCCCAGGGGAGTGGATCCAGAATGCGGCGAATACTTTTACGTTGCTTGCTAGATGCAATGGCCAGTTGAGCGTCATCAGCCAGTTGCTCAATCAAGGCCGGGATCCCTGGGAACGGATCACATAATGACCACCCTACCTCTTTGTAAAACTGCCGATAGGTTTCAACGCCATGATTCACTTCAGCTTGACGATCTTCTGGTAACAGAGCTGTTAACTGCACCTGTAACGGTAATCCAATCATCTGCCGCCACTGTTCTACACAGGCTTCTGGCAATCCCAACTCCGCCACCGTCAGTTGAATAGCTTTCAAAATGCCGGGCTCTGAATTCACCAACGTGCCATCAAAGTCAAAAATGATTAGAGGGTTAGACATGGGATCTGCCCAGTGCAAGAGCGCTCTAACTGTACCTGAGGATCCTTGACTATGGCTAGCGGATCGAAGAATGACCCCACCGTTTCACCAGTACCGTGTCAATCACTTCAACAACGCCCCAATGTTTGCACGATAACGTCTGTAACTCCTCCCAACTTAACCATCGCCAGCCACAGACCTCCCATGCGTGCTGCAACTGAGGACACGGATCAAATTCAATAGGTAAGGATCCTAAAAACGTCTCATAGCGAAAGCCATCCCGCAAGCTGGTGTACACATGCTCTAAGTCCAACTCACCTTGATAACCCGACTCTTCTACAAATTCCCGACGGGCAACCTCCTCAGCAGACTCACCCGTGCGCCCCAAGCCGCCCCATGTCGACCACGTCAACGGATCCCGCAACAAAGGAGACCGTCGCTGCAGAAGTAATCGGCCCGTCGCCGTGCAAAACGGGAGGATCCCAGCTCCAAAATCAGACATGACTCGCTACCCATACGCCTTCCCTAGAATACCCTGATATCCAGTTCCCCATCGGGACACGAACCCTTACGCTGTGTAATGACCCTTCGCGGAGAATGTGCATCGTGAGTCGAGGTAGTGGGATCCTGTTACACATCACATCGCTGCCCAGTCGGTGGGGGATTGGCGATCTGGGGCCTCAAGCCTTTGCCTTCGTGGACTATCTCTTGCGAGCCGGTCAGCGGTTCTGGCAGGTGTTACCGTTGGGACCCACCGGTTGGGGCGATTCCCCGTACATGTGTTTCTCTGCCTTCGCCCTTAACCCATTACTGATCAGCCCAGACCTTCTCATCGCAGCCGGTTGGTTGGATCCTCAGGATCCTGAGCCCCTGCCGCAATGGTCTGAGATTCAACAGCAGTCCCCTCATCAGGTTGACTATGGCCTGGTGATCCCATTCAAGAACCTGCTCCTAGAACAGGCCTGGAATCGATTTCAAGAGCAGGCCTCCCCTGAGGATCGGCAACGGTTTGAAGGATTTTGTCAGCAAACAGAGTGGTTAGATGACTACGCCCTCTTCATGGCTTTGAAATTCTCTCATCAGGGCCGTGATTGGTTAACGTGGCCGAAACCGTTGGCGCTCAGGGATCCAGAAGCCATTGCGGCAGCCAGCACAACCTTAGCCGCAGCAATTACTCAGCAACAGTTTTATCAGTTTCTCTTAGCAGACCAATGGCAAGCGTTGCAGACCTATGCCAACCAACGCGGGATCCAGATGATTGGAGACTTACCCATCTACGTGGCTCGCGATAGTGCGGATGTGTGGGCCAACCGGGAGTTATTTCAATTGGATCCGGAGGGACGGCCCTTGAAAGTTGCCGGTGTTCCCCCCGATTACTTCAGTAAAACGGGGCAATTATGGGGCAATCCACTCTATAACTGGGAGGTCATGCAGCAGACGGGCTACACCTGGTATCTCAGCCGGATCCGGCAGGAACTCCAACGGTTTGATTACATTCGTATTGATCATTTCCGTGGCTTTGCTGGCTACTACGCCATCCCAGGGGAAGCCCCCACCGCAGAACAGGGAGAGTGGGTTGAGGGTCCCGGATCCGATTTATTCAATGTCATTCAATCCGAGCTGGGTGAGCTGCCCATCCTAGCCGAAGACCTGGGCTTGATTACACCCGATGTGCTGGCCTTACGCGATCAGTTCAAATTACGCGGGATGAAAGTCTTACAATTTGGCTTTGATGGCGGGGCTCTCACTAGCATGATGCCAGGCGAGGCTGAATCTCAAATTCTGAGTCCGAGTAATCCATTCCTACCCTGTAATTACGACCGGAACTACGTGGTGTACACCGGCACGCACGACAACGACACCCTGATGGGCTGGTTAAACAGTCCGGACCGACCGGCCGCTGACCTCTCCACCCTGCAACGCTATTTGTACCCCGGCACAGACCAAACATTGCACCATGACAGGATCCATTGGGACCTGATTCAAGTCGCCTTAGCCTCCGTCGCCGATATCGCCATTATTCCCCTTCAAGATCTACTCGGCCTCGGGAGTGAGGCTCGCATGAATCGTCCTGGTACGTCTGCGGGCAACTGGAGTTGGCGCTGTGATCAGACGCAGTGGGATCTTGCTGCTGCCGATCGCTTAGCGAGTTTAACCGTGACTTATGCCCGCCTCTCAGAGGCTGATAGAGTCCAGCGGCGGCAATGGTTAGATCCACAGTGAACCTCAGTTACCCTGTGAGGTCCTCATGCAATCCGCTACTTAGTCCATCGCAACTCTGTGCTGATCTCAAGTAGTCTTGAGGATTCAGTGCTAGACTACCCATTGAATTAGATATCGGTGGCTGAGTATTAGCTAGCGTCCCAAGTAAGACAATCAGCGATAGGATTTTCTACATTGTGACTTAGTTGGTGACGATACCTCCGACTTCTGACGCATATGACACTCGTGAGGTATAACATGACGGTTTATGTTGGCAATCTATCGTTTGAGCTAACAGAAGACGCAATTCGAGATGTGTTTGGGGACTACGGATCCGTCAAGAACGTGAAAGTTCCCATGGATCGAGAAACAGGACGGATGCGGGGGTTTGCCTTCGTGGAAATGGCGACTGAAGAAGAGGAACAGACGGTGATTGATACGCTTGATGGGGCAGAATGGATGGGGCGCACGTTGAAGGTTAATAAAGCTCGGCCCCGGACGGAGAATCGACCTACGTAAGCTTGGTAGACTTCACACGGTTCGAACTCTAGTTTTTGAAATTAACATTCGGTGGATCCTTGTTTAAATCACGTCTAGTTGAATTGCTTGAGTAGGCTTGGATAACTGACAGTTACCTCGATCAACGCCTGAACCGATGAGGATTAAACTCAGCGCTCAACATCCTGACTCTGGATCCGACTCTAACTTGGCTACACCTTGACTACACACTCAACAGCTCATTTGAACAATTCGCGGGGGATGACTCTATGGCTCAGGTAATCCTGGGGGAAGACGAACAATTGGAATCGGCATTACGTCGTTTCAAGCGTAAGGTTTCCAGTGCAGGAATTTTTGCTGATATGAAGAAAAATCAGTTTTATGAAACGCCTGTACAAAAGATGCGACGTAAAGAGATTGCTCGCCGTAAAGAACGTCGGCGGATGCGCAGTCGCAAGAACACGACCAACTGATTGTGACACCCGAGCCGCCTGACATCCCCTGAGTTTTTCTGGATCCTAACGTTCCATCTGTCAGTGAGTCCCTTTGATGACAACACTGGACCAACTCAATTACAGAGATAACGTTCCGGACCTCATTGTTTTCACGTTAAGCGGCTCGTGAGTTCCTTTCACCTCTTCTTTTCATTACCCAAAGTGACTCATGACTCAAGCTTTGGTGGAGCGATCCTGCCAAGCCTTGTGAGCAGCTAACCAAACCGTTTGAACAGGGACACGATGCTCTTCAGCCCGAGCCACGCAATCTCGAAACTCTGGTTGTGCATTCACGGTTTGACCATAACGGATCCCCAGCTTGACGGTAATATCACCGTACAGCGTAGAGACTTTGTCCGTTGTGCGTTCCAGGATCGTTCGTTGTTGCAAGGTACGACGGATCCCTAGTGTCGTTGTCTCATCGAATAACACCGTTTCACAATCGTGGGCCTTCTCTACTGGACACACTACCGTGATCAACGTACCGGGACGGACTTGCTTCATGGTGATGGCCTGGCTAAACACATCCAATGCACCAGCCTCCTGAAGCCGTTGAAACGTATAAGCAATCACTTGAGGGTTCAAATCATCAATCTGAGTTTCCAGCACAACAACTGTTTCCGTCAGATCTGTCCCTTCACTATCCCCAATCCATAACCGCAAAATATTCGGAATTTCCAAATCTCGGGATCCAGCCCCTCGACCGACTCGTTCCACCCGCATCGACGGACACGGCCCAAATTGGCTGGCTAGAGCCACGGCCAAAGCAGCCCCAGTGGGGGTCACCAACTCAGCTTCAATACCATTGCTGAAGATGGGCACCCGGCCTTGCTCCCACAGCTGCATCACCGCCGGAACCGGAACCGCCATCCGACCATGCGACGCATCTACCCAACCGCCGCCAATGGGATGAGGGGAAGACGTGAGCCGCTCCACCTGCAGAAATTCCAATCCGAGGCAGGTCCCAACAATATCCACGATGGCATCCACTGCCCCGACTTCGTGAAAATGAACGCGTTCCACAGAGGTTTGGTGGACTTTGGCCTCGGCTTCGGCTAGGCATTGGAACACCTCCAGACTTCGAGCCTTCACTCGCGGGGCTAACTCTGCCGTGTCTAACATGTGCTGAATATCAGTCCAATGACGGGCCGGCGATGGCGATCCTGATCCTGCGGTATCAACAACGACCTGAGTCCCCATTTGACCAGCCCGGCGAACGGCAGAGGCAAATAGCTCAAATTCATCCGCAATCCCCATTGACTTGAGCTTGTGCTGCACATAGTCCAACGGGACACCACAATCAATCAGGGCTCCCAGACACATATCTCCTGCAACTCCAGCCGTACAGTCTAAGTAAGCCAGCCTCATGTCAGACCCTCATGCCCGCGTTTTCTAGATAGCATTGATGCAAACAACTTGACTTAGCTTATCAGCTAACCTTCTCCAACGGATCCGTCAGACTGATAAGCGCTGACTCGAATGAAGCTTAAGAACAATCAAGATAAGTTTAGATCGTAACGCTCAAGAGGTTAGCTGTCCCAAAAAGCCAACAACTGAGCCGTGAACAGGTCTGGGACATCCTGCTGGATCCAATGGGAGGCCTCTTCAATCCCTTTGAATACAGCCCCCGGAATCTCTTGAGCTAGGCGTTGTCCATCCTCTGCACGTTGCCACGGATCCTGTAACCCCCACAATACGAGGGTCGGCGCTGTGATGGTCCCATGCCGGTCCACGAGGGCCATGGTTTGATTGGCATTGAGCGCTGAGGCATTCCGGAGCAAGCTGAGCTTTCCCTCTTCACTGATCCAGGGGGCTAGGATCCCGTCACGAAATTCATCAGTGAGGCGCTCACGATTGGCTAAACCGGCGGCTAAACTCTCTTGCAAAGCAGCTGCTAAATCTTCAATCGGCCGAGGGATCCAGCGCAATGGATGGCCGAAGTCAAGCATGTCATCATCAAAACGGTCATAACAGACTGAGTTACAAATCACGAGTCGCTTCACCACATCTCGATGTTCAATGGCTAAAATCAGGGCCACAGCACCACCAGTATCATGACCAACCACATCAACAGAGGTGAGCTGTAACGCACTCAGTAACGCGATAATCATCCGAGCTTGATCTTGAAAGGATCGATCAAAGCGATCTCGCCGATCAGACCAGCCATGGCCTAAAAAATCAGGTGCTAAGACCCGATACCCAGCCTGAGCCAGGGGGGGAATAACCTGATGATAGAGATAGCCCCAAGTCGGGATTCCATGCATCAATAGAATCGTCCCGCGCTCCCCCTCCCCCACATCGATGTAGCGGATGGTCACGTCAAGATGCGCCACGGATCCGGCTTTCAACACAATTTCTCGCTGTGCCACTCGGAAGGCTTGCCAGGTTTGCCATTGGATAAGGGATGCCATACACGTTACTCCAACCGCTCACATCGTTCTGGTTACTGAGCTAATCTAACCACGCTCACTTTGGTTTAAGTCACTGACTTGGATTCAAGTCACACTGAGTGCATTGCCACTCAAGCATAGAGTGACCCTAGAATGGGACTCCTGACTGGCTCGAAACTGACTACAATCACGAGTAGCCTCAGTTAGCGAATTCTTTAGTTGGCTGAATCTCAGTCCGGTCAATCTCAATACTCTTAGGTATCGTGTGGAGTCAGCTGTGCATCCAACTCAGTGGCGTGACCAAGGTCAATTCTTTTCCGCAGGTTCACAGTCCCTTTTCTTTACCGAGGCTGGACAGGGGGCGCCGTTACTCCTTCTCCATGCCTATCCCACTGCCTCTTGGGGCTTTCATAAACTGTGGCCTACCTTAACCCAACACTACCGCGTCATTACCTTAGACCTCCTCGGATCTGGCTTCTCTGATAAACCGAGAGGATCCCACTACTCCATCTTTCAGTTGGCTGACAGCGTTGAAACCCTACTGGCCGCACGAGGGATCCAGCAGTTCCATATTCTGGCCCATGCCTATGGAGTCACTACCGCTCAAGAACTGCTGGCTCGCCAACAGGATCCCTCTCCAGCTCGTTATCGGATCCTCTCCATCTGCTTTGTCAATGGCGGTTTGTTCCCGGAAGCAACTCGTCCGACCCCAACCCAGAAGCTCCTCCTCACCCCCATTGGCGCCTCAATTGTTCGCCTCACTCCATATCCTTACACTGTATTCTGTGACAAGCTCGCGCGGAACTTTGGCCCCAAGACACAGCCCTCTTCTAGCGATCTAGAGGCAATCTGGCACCTGCTCACACATCATGACGGTCATCGTGTGGTCCCGGATGTCCTCCAGTATTTGAAGCAACGGCACCAGCAGCGGGAGCGATGGGTGGGTGCTCTTCAACAGACCGCTATTCCTCTGTGTTTAGTCAATGGTGCAGCGGATCCGGTCTCTGGCCAAGAGATTCCCAAGCGCTGGCAGACCCTGCTTCCTCAGCATACGTTAATTCAACTGGATCCTCAGATTGGCCACTATCCGCCGCTAGAGGATCCAGAAGGCGTATTACAAGCGTTCTCTCACTTTCAACAGTGGGCCGCCACTGCAGGAGGATCCAGTCGATGAGTGGGCTGTCTGACTCTCATACGCTACGCAAACGGCTGAATGTCTCGCGGTGGGCCATTCGCTACAGTTGGTTGACGATCCTGCTGTGGGTGGTGATGACCGTGGCAGGGTACTGGGCCCTCGGGACTTTAAAGTATGCGTTGTTTCCGGATATCACGTTCCCTGTGGTGGTTGTCAATGCAACAGGTCCCTTTGAAACAGCGTTGGACACAGAAACTGAGCTAACCACACCCATTGAACAGGATCTCAGCACCCTCGACCGATTAAGTGAGTTCCGGACGACCATCCGCTCAGGCCGATCTGTGACAACACTCCGCTTCCGAGTGGGGACGGATCTCGACACCGCTACAGGATCCGTAGAATCAACGCTAGACCAATTAGATCTGCCAGATGAGGTGGAGTACGAGGTAATCCCGCTCAATTTGAATGAAGCTGTGGCCATAAGCTATGCGCTCGAAAGTGAGTCGTTGGATCCGGATGAGTTAACCGATTGGGCGGAAGCTACTCTGGTACGCGAATTAGAAAGCCTTGAAGGGATCCTGCGAGTGGATCTGCTGGGAACCGGCTTAGATCAAGCCGAGACCGACGATCAAGCGGATCAGGATCCACCTACTTTTATTCGATTTAATGGACGTGAGGCGTTAGCTATTGATGTGATTAAGCAGGGGGAGGCGAACACGCTGGAAGTGGTCAGTCGGGTGGAAGCAACGGTGAATCAGTTGCAGACCACGGATCCTGAGATTACTGTAACGCTCGCAGCTACTCAGGCAGACTACATTCGTGAAGCGACGCAATCAACCATTGATGCCTTAGTATTGGCCATTGTGTTGGCGATCCTTGTCATTTTTGTGTTTCTGCGGAACTGGCAGGCCACATTGATCACAGCCTTAGCCATCCCCTTATCGTTACTGGGCACATGTTTGGTGATGGCTTACTACAACTTCAACCTGGAGACGATTACCCTGTTGGCCTTAGCCTTGGTGATTGGGATTATCGTTGACGATGCCATTGTTGAAGTTGAGAATATTGCCCGCTACATTGAAAATGGGTATCCTCCACGAGAAGCCGCCCTGTTAGCAACAGATGAAATTGGTTTAACTGTCTCAGCCTCCACGTTAACAATTGTGGCCGTGTTCCTTCCTGTCGCGCTGTTAGAAGGCACTATTGGTCAATTTTTCAAGCCCTTTGGATTAACTGTCTCCGCTGCTGTGCTGCTCTCTTTGCTCATCGCCCGCACCCTATCTCCTGTTCTCGCCGTCTACTGGATGCCTGCTCAATCCACCGGATCCACAACCGATCCCTCTAATGAGTCAATGAACGAATCGACACATCAATCGGAGACTGGATCTACACCTACAGATCCGATCTCTCGTGTGTACTATCAAGTGTTGAGTTGGTCACTTAATCATCGAGCGGCTGTGGTTGGGCTGGCAGTTCTGAGTTTGGCAGTGGGGCTGGCGTTGATTCCAATTGTGCCCAAAGGCTTTATTCCAAAGTTAGATCGCGGGGAGTTCAATATCACCTTCACCGCCCCCATTCCCGAGCGCTCCGAGATCATACAACGAGTTCGAGAAGATCCAACCCTGCGTCAAGTGGATCCACGCACCTTCATTTTTGAGTCTACTCAAACCGTCGCCGATGAGATTGAGGATCGGATCCTGGCTAACCCAGCCACTGAAACGACCTTGACGACCATTGGGATCCGAGGCCAGCCTAATCGGGGTCGACTCTACGTAAAGTTAGATCCAGAACGAACTGTGACGACAGCAGATGTCCAAGAGCAACTACGGGCTGAGCTCTCTGACATTGAAGGATCCGTCATTAGTGTAGAAGACATTCAGTTTATTGAAGTGGAAGGATCCAAGCCCTTTCAATTAGCTCTCCTCAGCGATGAATTGACAGATCTTGAAACAGTGGGTGAACAAGTGAGAACAGCACTGGAAACCATTCCAGGTCTAGTGGACATCGATGTCGAGGGACCAGAGTTAGACGCCGACACGATCACCGCCCTCAACCGTCTCAACGGGCAACGAGTAGCCTATATTTCCGCTAATTTGGATGATGGTCTAGGGGTTGGGGATGCCACTGATCAGGCGTTAGCAGTAGTGGAGCCATTGATCTCAGGATCCATTGAACTGGCCTTAGAAGGTGACTCTAGGCTGAGCAGTAACGTTTTCGGTAGCTTCATTTCCACTCTGGCCTTGTCAGTGCTATGTATGTTAGGATTCCTAGTCTTGCCCTTTGGACGGCTACTAGAACCCCTAGTGGTCGGTTTATCGTTGCCCTTGTCAATGGTGGGGGCACTCTTGGCTTTACTCCTCACAGGCAGTGATTTCGGTATGATCTCCTTGATTGGTCTCATGTTTTTGCTGGGGCTGCTCGACAAAAATGCACTGCTGCTACTCGATTACGCCAACCAGCTACGTCGAAATGGCCTCGATCGCACAAATGCCATCTTACAAACAGGTATCGTCCGTCTCCGTCCCATTTTAATGACCACCTTTTCCACCATTTTGGGGATGATGCCCATTGCCCTAGGTCTCGGAGCCGGGGCGGAATTACGCCAACCGATGGCGGTAGCGATCATTGGCGGATTGCTCACCTCCAGCCTACTAAGCCTCTTAGTAGTGCCTGTCCTCTACGCCCTTCTCGAAGATTGGTGGCTCTACCTGGTTCGTCGGATCCGTTCTTCATAAAGATTACTGCTGTCAATCAGCCCGTTTTCATAGAAGTCAAGTATGTTGAGCTAAAGGATCCTTACGGTTTCGCTAAATGGGTTTGAGTAGTGGGATCCTGAATGCATTGAGTCCAAATGATTGAGTCCAAATGATTGAGTCCAGATGATTGAGTCCAGATTCATTGGTTGAGGAGTAGACCATGGCAATTCAGTTGCAACAGGCGATGGCAGTGGGGAGCTACCTGGTCGAGCAACGTATGAAGGGACGCAAGCGATTCCCCTTAGTTCTGATGTTAGAGCCTCTATTTCGCTGTAACCTCGCCTGTTCTGGGTGCGGTAAAATCCAACATCCCCCTGAGATTTTAAAGCAACATCTATCCCCGGCAGAGTGTTTTGCAGCAGTGGAAGAGTGTGGTGCTCCCGTCGTGTCAATCCCAGGGGGAGAACCCCTACTTCATCCCCAGATTGACGAGATTGTGGCAGGACTCATTGAACGGAAAAAGTTCATTTATCTTTGCACTAATGGCCTATTGCTAGAAAAAAGTTTAGCGAAATTTCAACCGTCTCCCTACCTCACCTTTAGCGTACATCTCGATGGCCTCCAAGAACAACATGACCACTGTGTCGATCGCAAAGGTGTCTTTGAGACTGCAATCAAAGCGATTCGGGCAGCCAAGGCACACGGGTTCCGAGTCGCCACAAATACTACAGTGTTTGAAGGGGCGGATCCTCAAGAAATGCAACAATTCTTCGACTTCCTCGAAACCTTGAACATTGATGGCATGATGATATCCCCCGGCTACAGCTACGAGTGGGCTCCAGACCAAGATCATTTCCTCAAAAAGGAACAGACTAAAGCCCTCTTTCGCGAGATTCTGTCTCCTTTTAAATCGGGTATGAAGCGGTGGAACTTCAACCACAACCCCCTCTTCCTTGACTTTCTTACTGGAGAAAAGGACTATGACTGCACACCGTGGGGAAGTCCTTCGTACAGCGTTCTGGGCTGGCAGAAACCGTGCTACTTGCTTAACGAAGGCTACTACAAAACATTTCAAGAGCTATTGGACCAGACAGATTGGGAAGGCTATGGACCACAAAGTAACCATCCCAAATGTCAGGACTGCATGGTGCACTGCGGTTATGAACCGACTGCTGCGATGGACTCCATGCAACCAGCTAATATTATTCGCTCGTTAGGAGCTGTATTTGGGTACTAAGTCCAGCGCTTAAGTGTGGGTCGTCCATAACGTGTAGGGTAGAGGCGACTATCTCTGTCACCTCTGTCTAAATTATTACAATCTCCTGCTCCTTGTCCTAGTTGTAGCTCCCTCCACACCGTCAAAAATGGCAAAATCAGTCATGATGGCAATGCAGGCCTACTGCCTTAGGACTACCCCACAGGCCGTGTAAAAACCGATGATTTAACTCTCATTTTTTATCACTAATAGTCTGGTGCTGATAATCAGATGGAGTGTTGCAATTCCATAGCATGTTAGCCATCGCAGGAGTTTCAGTAATACAAGATACAGGTAACTGATTCAACCACCTTTGGAAAGACCGGCCCCCTGATCGAGTAAATTGCTGAAGATACGGTTGGCATTGTGGACGATAGTATGCACACAGGGGCTCCCAACGGCCATTTCGACAGGGGACTAGAGCACAGTGCTCAGTGGGAATTTGACTCAGTTGTGTAGCCCATGTTCTCAACACCTCTGACTGTAGACAAGGTAAGTCACAGGCCAGCACCAGGATCCAACTGTGAGACTTAACCCAAGGTTGTAATAGTTCAAAGCCCTGAGCCAGACCCATTAGAGGGCCTTGAGACGGCTCCGGTTCAGTTAATTGGATCCACTCAGGTTCTAGGATCCTTTGATATCGGTCTGGCCATGGAGTCAACACAAACACCTGCTGAGTACAAGCTGCTGCCACCTGACCCACCCGTTTCAACATTGGGATCCCATCCCAGGGCAGTAAGGCTTTATCCTGACCCATCCGAGAACTTCGCCCCCCTGCTAAAACCAAGGTCACTAGAGAGAATGTCATGGCTTGATTCATATGGGAACGCTAGGAACCTGGTATTGAATCAGCAAGAGGCGAGACGAGGCCATCAATGCTGGTTTGATTTTTACGGCGGCGATAGTCCACTAACTCCTGATCGGATTTGTGACTCGCCCAATTGAGTAGATCCTGACGTTGCCCCTTTGCTTCAAATAGAGGCACTCCCATCCCACAAGAGGTTTGAATCCTGGTAATGTCAGCAACGATAATTTGACGGGAGCCATGAATATCAGGAAATAACGCTTTGAATTGCTCCCAGTCTGTGGAACCAGGTAATACCGTATGGCCTCGTCCGTATAATCGGAGGATTTGGGGAGGCCCCGTAAAAGCACATATCATTAATGTAATGCGACCATTCTCTTGTAAATGGGCTGACGTTTCATTGCCACTGCCTGTTAAATCGAGGTACGCCAGCTGATGGGATGACAGTACTCGTAAACTGTCCAGTCCCTTCGGCGAGAGGTTCACATGGCCTGCAGTACTTAAAGGAGCGGTTGCTACAAAAAAGAGCGGTTGAGCTTCGATAAAGGCTTGCAACTCTGGTGTAATCTGATCATGCACTCTGGCCATAACATCCTCGCTACTGAAATCGCCCAATGGTACGCAATGGTGTCCGGGAAAGTTCTACTTCCCTGTCTAAGCTAGAACCGTGCATTTTGCCTAGCCTACACTATGTCTCGGTCTGTAACTGGGTTAGGATCCGCTGGGTCATCTTGGATCCTTGAGTCATCAGCTCCCTAAGGACAGGACCGTCAGCCTGGATCGCAGCCTTCAAACACAGCAGATAATTCTCCCATCCAGTTTGGGTGTGGGGGTGATCCTGGCCAAGGCGGTGGGTCAGGATATCAATAGATCGAATGTACAACCGCTCCGCATCGACGTAACGACCTGTGGAAGCATACAGTAACGCCAGATTATTTAAGCTGGTGGCAATATCCGGATGGTCAGTACCCAGCAGCCGTTCCCAAATGTCTAAGGCCTGTTGATACAAAGGTTCCGCCTCGTCGTATCGACGTTGGGCACTGTAGAGCGCCGCTAGATTATTCAAACTTACTGCCACTGAAGGATGATAGGTTCCTAGAGCCCTACGGCGAAGCTGCAAAGCTTGAACTAGCAGTGGCTCAGCCTGCTCGTGCTGACCTTGACGTTCGTAGACAAAGGCCAAACTGTTGAGGCTAATTGAAACAGCAGGATGATCCGGTCCCAACCGGTGCTGACGCAAATGCAACGCTCGCTTGAATAGAGGCTCAGCTTCTGCATACTGGCCTTGCATTTCATAGACCATCGCCAAGTCATTCAAACTTTTGAACACATCAGGATGCTCGGGCTCTAAATAATGCTCGCGAATTGCCAATACTTCTCGATACAATGGTTCAGCTTGATCGTAACGCTCCTGCAGAGAATATAGGTAGGCTAAATTGTTGATACTAGTAGCTACTGTGGGATCCTCAATGTCCATGGACCGACGAGTAATCTGTAAAGCTTGTCTGTACAAGGGTTCCGCCTGCTTGTACTGCTTCTGATCGCGATATAACTCTGCCAAATTGTTCAAACTAGCCGCCATAGACCGATGCTCCTTGCCAAACCGCCGCTGACACACTTTGACACACTCAACATACCAGGGCTCAGCCAGTTCATAGAACCCTTGGCCTTGGTAGTATCGACCCATTCCGACAAACGGCCACATGACATCGTCGTCCGTAAGATCTGCTAACCATCGCTGCCCTACCATTGCCAAATGCGGAATCTGGGGTTGGATCCGTTCTAGAACCTCCCGCGTCAAGGCTTGCGGAATCTCCTCCGCCGCTAGGATCATTGTTTTCAGCACTGCTTGCTTCAAGGATCCTCGTCGCGGATGTTGCGCGAGCCTCATCTGAAAATACTGATGAACAAGCGAATGATACTGAAAATAGCCCTGATGGTCCGAAGTCAAGAGCTGTAAGGGGATGAGTTGTGCTTCTCGCAGCGCCTCTGTCTTGCGTGCATCAGTCTGTTTAAGCCAATTAATCAAGGTAAGGAGTAATCTCCATAATGGGTGGCCTCCTAACCGCCGCTGGTCCCAGCTTTTCTGCACTAAGTCCCAGGGAATGGCCGTCGGTCCAAACACACACAGCAGGCAGGCTAAATCTCGTGCATCCTTACTCAAGGTCCGCCACATTAAATCAAGGATCGATTGAATCCCAGGCAGATCCTGCAGTCCAGGATAGGTGGGGGCTTGGCTTTGAGAGCATCGCTGCAATTGGGACAGAACATCTGTGGGCGACAACCCCGTTCGATATTTCAAATAACTGCCGACTAATTGAACTCCCAGCGGCACACGTCCCATCCAGTTGCACAAAGTGATGGCACTGCCCTGCTCCGGCATGAGTCTAGCTGCTCCAATATGAGACTCTAGCAGCTCTAGACAGGCCTCTAAAGAGAGTTCATCTAAAGCCACTGTTTTGAATAAAGGAACATCCGTCAACTCAGTAGTCATCAATACTTTAAAGCGAGGATCCTGGGGGGGCAGGTACGGTTGGATGCTGAACACATCTTTCACTTCATCCAAAATTAGCAGCACATCCCCTGGAATCCAAACTTGCCAACTCCACTGCACTTGGTCCACTGCACTCAGACCTGCTGGAGGAACCAACTTGAGATACAGCTGCACATACTCTAGCAATTGGACCGCCACGATCGGCCCCTGAGCCTGGATCCAGCAAATGCCTCCGGTGTAGCGAGCACGAGTTTGGCCAGCATAGTGGATAGCCAGTTCTGTTTTTCCAATGCCGCTGCGGTACTTTGGAGACGTTAGCGCCACCCGATCGTGTCGTTGTAGCGATTCATCTAACTGACGTAGTTCTCGCTCTCGTCCGACAAACTCCTGCATTGTGCCTTGAAGACTGTGGTTGACCACGACAGTTTCTAATTCTACCTATAACTGAGATCAGGCTCGTCTGCCCACACATACCCGTTCAGTATATCGACCAAGACCCCTGTTCTAGCCGTAGCCATCTACGCTAAACAGCTGAATCTACTGTCGAAGCCTCGTAATGAAATCTTGTTGAAGAGAGATCCCCTTAACAGAAAGCTTATGGATTGAATCCTCGAATAGTCAGTTATGAATAATCAGTGAAGAAATGAGTAATCAGTGAAGACTCAACATTTAGCAGGTGATGTTTGTAACATCTTATGACATTAAGGATGATATTAAAGGTGACATTAAGGACAGGACCACGTCTGCGACTGCCCTTGCATACCCAAGGTCTGTGACTATGAATCTGTGACTATAAGTCTGTGACTATAAGTCTGTGACTATAAGTCTGTGA
>CAYUEE010000011.1:50819-57551 GCA_964443615.1 uncultured bacterium
TATGAATCTGTGACTATAAGTCTGTGACTATAAGTCTGTGACTATAAGTCTGTGAACTATAAGTCTGTGAACTATAAGTCTGTGACTATGAGTCTGTGACTATGAGTCTGTGACTATGAGTCTGTAGACACTAGGATCCTACAGGCATTAGGATCCTACGGAGAGGAGGTGCCGCGAAGAACTATTTCAGTGGATAGCACATCTTTACCGAGGCGGTAGTTATGTTACGTTTCGCGTACCAGTAATACAGTAGCGTGTGGCTAGAGTGGCTGAAGTGAAGCTACATTAAGCTGTCACGGGTCAGGTTTCACAGTTGAGATTATTTCGAGACTCTGATTAACCTACTAATGGTCGAATACGGATCTGAAGGCAACGGAGCCATCTATGGAAAATTCGTTCCAATTTACAATGCTGATGACCTTAGCCTTAGCAGCTGGCATCGGGGCTCAAGTTGCAGCCAACTTTCTTAAGGTCCCGGCCATTGTCATTCTTTTGCCTTTGGGCGTGATCCTGGGTCCGGATGGGCTGGGCTGGCTGCATCCTCAGGCACTAGGAGTGGGGCTCGAAGTCTTAGTCTCATTAGCCGTTGCCCTAATTCTGTTCGAGGGTGGGCTGAATCTACGGTTTGAACAGCTAAGCCAGGTCTCTCGTAGCCTCCGAAATCTGGTGACGATTGGGGCAGCAATAACCTGTGTGGGTGCCTCGATTGCAGCTCATTACCTCAGTGAATTTCCCTGGTCCTTAGCGTGGCTCTACGGATCCTTGGTCGTTGTCACAGGACCAACGGTGATTAATCCCATCCTCAAACGGGTACGCGTTGACAGTGCCATTAGCACCCTATTGGAAGGAGAAGGGGTCTTGATTGACCCTATTGGGGCCATTCTGGCGGTGGTGGTGTTGCAGGTGGTGCTCTCAGGACAAACCGATTTAGTCACAGCAGCAGAGCAGCTAGGGATCCGTCTTGTGGTCGGAGCGGCAATTGGGGCAGGCGCGGGCTGGCTGATGGGGATATTCCTACTGTGGTCTCGTGAATATTTAACTGAGGACTTACGCAATTCAGTGGTGTTAGCGGGCGCGTTGCTAGTGTTTGTCTTATCTCAGTCGTTGCTATCAGAGTCTGGGTTGATGGCAGCGGTGGTGGCGGGCATGGTGGTACGTCAGCAGGCGGATATTGCCGAGCGCGGGGTGCGACAGTTCCACAGTCAACTGGTGGTTTTAGCGATTTCAGTCCTGTTTATCCTCTTGACCGCCGGCCTCTCTTTGCAAGCAATGTTAGCGATGGGGTGGGGGTCTATCGGTACAGTTTTGCTCTTAATGTTAGTCGTACGACCGTTGAGTATTTGGATATGTACCTGGGGTAGCGATCTAGAGTGGCGTCAGAAACTGTTTCTCTCTTGGATGGCCCCTCGCGGAATTGTGGCCGCATCTGTTGTGTCTCTATTCGCGATTTTGTTGACAGAACACGGCGTGACGGGAGGAACGGCCCTCAAGGCGTTGGTGTTTTTAACTATTGCGATGACGGTGATGATTCAGGGGATTAGTGCATCGGTCGTGGCCCGTCTCCTCAAGTTAGATGAAGGTAGCACGACGGTCATTATCGGTGATCATCCTTTGACGCAGAGTCTAGCTCGATTGTTGCGAGCCCAGGACCAAACGGTTCGCCTTGTGCCGTTGCTAGCCGCCGGCGAAGTCGCTGAAGAGCGCATAGCTGAGTCTACGAGGAATGGACATCACCCTCAGGACTCAGACTCGGTAGTGGATCCGTCGGTGCCGCAGGCTCCTAGTTTGGGTAAGGAGAAGGCTAAATCAGGGGCAAACCTGGAACCAGCCGTCGTGGAAGCGTTGGCCTCTGACTTGGAACCAGAAGATATTTTAACGGAGTCAATGCTGTTGAAGGCGGATATTGAACATGCGGATACGCTGATTATTATGACGCTGAACCCTCAGGTGAACTGGGCGATTGCTGAACTCAGCATCAAATTATTTGAATCCGCCCGGATTTGGACACCACTGTCACCTGGGATGCCCGTGTCGGATGGGATCCGGACATTAAATAACTCCTTTGACCAGATCCTACGATGGGCCCATTACCTGGAGGCGGGGGCTGCTCAACTGCGCTCGATTACCTTACCCTCGTTGGCCACATTGGGATTAGGAAAAGCGTTGACACCTCAAATTCCATCCGGGGATATGGGGGTTTCCGCCCACGCAGGATTTGGGGATCGCACGTTTGAACGGATCCGAGATCACTTTATCCGCCGGATCCAGTCTGATCACTGTTTGCCTCTACTGTTGTTGCGACCGGAGGCCCAGTTATTTAGTCAAGAGGGATCGCATCGGTTGTTCTTTCTACCCGAACCTGAGATTTGGCATCGAGGCGATAAGGTCTACTTGCTAGAACGAGCTCCCAGTTCTAACGTATCCTTTCCGCTCACATCTCCGGTCGATAACACAATGAGTCTAACCAGTCAGCGCATCACGGCTTAACCGGTTCCCTTTCACTCCTTCAACCGGACCTTGATCATCTCAATCCTCATCGTCTCAAGGTGACATCAGATTCCCAAAAGCCGAGACAGATACCCTGATCAATCACGGTCAGGAAGTGACGACAGGCCTTGAGCATCAGTTGTGTCCAAAAGTCCTTGAGCAAGGCTTGGTCAACAATCACAGGGTACATATGCCCGCCTACCAAGATCCGAAGAAAGCAGTCATCATGTGCCAAATCTTCAAATTGAACGAGTCCACCGTACCCAGTGTCATTAATTTGGCTGGCTAGGCGGAGATTGAGGTCAGGGCCATCACAGCACAGTTGGATCCCTTGCTGAGGGGCATCTCCAGGCAGGCAGCTCAACCGAGGCGCACTCGCTCGCCACTGTTCCGCTTCCGGTTGTGAGGTGGAGACGATTTCGCCCCAGAAGGGGATCCCTTTGTCCCAGCGTTCTAGCTCAGGCAGTGTATAGGATCCGTCCTGCTGGCGCTGACGGAGGTCTGCCTGGAGTCGGTGGCTGGGGGTCACAGAATCATCCATTGTGCTAGAGCAGAGAGCTATCCTACCAGCATAGACTGAGCAGCACGGGAGACACACCCTGACAGCATTCTGGCTGAGGTAATCGTTTATGTCCCCATTGACCTCTTGCTCTGCCGCTTCACTTGTGTCTTGATTACACATTAGACCAGGATCTTAACAGTGATTCGATACTTAAACATGTGAAAACCCGCCATCAGCGGGCCTCCGAATGATTAATTTGCTACAGAAATAATGTTTGGCGTTAAGCGACCGCTAACGGTTCAAACTGCGCACACATCATCACAGGAGAATCAAGGGATCCATGCAAAACACAGTCTAATTTACTGCAAAAAAAGCAGTTGGCCTGTCGGTAGCTATTACAGAGTTGAACAGGAAAATCAGCAGCGCCTGCCATTGGACAGTTACATGTGAGACAAACCCTGCAGTTAGCCTCTTGAGCAACTCGGGTCAGAGTCGCAGGACTGTCTTGAACAACTGCATGAGCAACTTAATTTTTGAAAAAGAGGGCTTCTATCTCATCAAGAGTTCTTACCAGACACTGGCAATTAGCTATTACAAATCTTTATATAGAATTTTGTGGGTGCTGAGTTTTCATTGAGAGGGTGTTGTGAAGCCTAAAACGATTGTCAGGACAGATTAATGGAGTCAGGACGTAACAAAGTATCTCAAATCATCTCACTTAGATGAACCACCCAGGATCCGGCAGACTCATCAGTTAGCTTGCTCATTAGTCAGATCGGTAGATCCTAGGTTAATTAGATCAGTAGGCCCTAGATCAATCGATAGGCCTTAGATCAACCGATAAGCCTAGATCAAGTTATCTGTTCACAGATAGTCTCAGTTGGAGCGAATTAGGTTGGAGCTAATGGTTCAAATTCTCTGTACTTGCATTGCCTGGAGCGTGGTTGCCGTCGTTCTGCTAGAGCTAGGATCCTTGGTAAGGCGGATCTGGGTTACGGCCCATCACCATCATCAGATGCCGTGTTGGGGCTGTCAGTACTACTCGGGTGAGCATCAACTCAAATGTGCTTTACATCCCACCCACGCGCTAACCCCACAGTCAATTGGGTGTCGCGACTTTGATCCTGGTGGCCGACGGGTTTGATCAAGGAGAATGGGCGAGATCCGTGCTCAGGCCCTGCTTGAGACACCTTGAATTGAGCAAACGAATGAATATAATTCCCCTGATGGGCGTGCTCCTCATTCTCGTGGCTAGTCTGTTCGCGATTTGGGGGTTTCCTGTCCTCACACATTACCGGCGTCAACGCCTCCGACAGACTCCGTTTCCCCAGACTTGGGTCCGGATCTTGGAGCGAACCCTTCCCCTCTACACCCACCTGCCTCATGACATTCAGCGCCAAATTCAAGGTCACAGTCAAGTTCTGCTCACAGAAAAACAGTTCATTGGATGTCAGGGATTACACATTACCGATGAAATTCGGCTCACCATCGTCGCCCAGGCTGCATTACTGCTGTTGAAATCACCCAGACGCTACTTTGCAAGATTGCGATCGATCCTGGTGTATCCGGATGTCTATGTTGTCAATATAACAGAGTCGGTTGATGGTCATATCGTGACTGAGTATCAATCGGCCCGCTTAGGAGAATCTTCCCGCGATCGAGACCAGATTGTCCTCTCCTGGGCTCACATCAAACGTGATCGGCACCATTGGCACGATGGTCAAAATGTCATCCTCCATGAATTTGCCCACCAGCTTGATCAAGAACATGGCCCCGCTAACGGTGTCCCCTTCCTCTCTAATCAGGCAGACCGGATCCGTTGGGCTGAAGTGATGAGTCAGGCTTATCGAGACCTCCGCTACCGGATTTCCCAGGGTGATAAAACGGTGCTAAATCCCTACGGATCCTTGGATCCAGCAGAATTCTTCGCCGTGGCGACTGAAACCTTTTTTGAAAAACCAGGATCCTTAAAACGCCACCATCCTAAGCTCTACCAGGAACTCCGCCACTTCTATGCCGTGGATCCAGTCGTCCTCTTCCAACGCTCAGCCCTACCCTAACGTGTCTCTGACCTGACGTAGTCCTGATCTAGCAGACCCTGACCCTGAGTCAAGTAGTCTAAAATGCACCTGTTCCCGCATCTGGATGGGCCATGCAACGCCGCTCTCTCATCGCCGGACTCACGGCCTCAGTTGTTTTAGCCAGCTCTCCCCAATCTCTCCGTGCCGCCTCAGAGCCTAAACACCGGATCCTCCCTGTTCGCCTCTTTAGCCCATTCCCCAACCTCACCCGCCTGACTCTAATTGCCCCTTTTACCCTAGCCAACGAGCAGTTTAGCCAAGGACTATGGCAGATTCACGCCCATCAAGGTCAACTCTTCCTCACCGGTGGAGGCCAACCTCGACGATATCGGCATCCCGTCCTGCTGACCCATGCTCAAGGGATCCAGTTCAACGGCAATGATCCTAGGGCCTACCGGGGTCTGATTCAACTTGGTGTTCAAGGCGAGGACCAATTGCAACTCATTAACTGGGTTGACCTAGAAGACTATCTCCTCGGCGTTGTCCCCAGCGAAATGCCACCCGACTGGCCCCCTGCAGCCCTCCAAGTTCAAGCCATTGCCTCCCGCACCCTTGCTGTTCAACAATCCGGATCCTGGGACACGCCCTCCTTCAACCCCCGAGATCAATCGCAGATGACTTTCCTCGAACACCTCCAAAGCCCTCATCTCCTTCAAGATTCCACTGCTACCCAGTTCTACGGAGGCCGCAGCCTTGAAACCTCCCCAACCACTGCTGCAGTTCGAGCCACCGATTCGCAGATCCTAACCTGGCAAACGGATCCAATTGCAGCCCTATTTCACTCCACCTGTGGCGGCCATACCAGTGCAAATCAACACATTTTTGCTCCACCGGCTCAACCCTATTTGCAGGGGGTTTCCTGCTTATGGTGTCGCGAGTCTCCCTTCTATGGCCCCCATACCCTCCAGCTCTCCAAGCAAACCTGTATCACTTTATTTGGTAGTCCCTATCTTAAAGTTGTTGAACAGGATCCGTATGGACGGCCACTCCAACTTCAGGCAGGGAGTCAGACAATTGCAGGGCAAGACCTGTGGTTCAGACTAGGTCAGCATCTCGGCTGGGGATTTTTACCCAGTAATCGGTATCAGATCACCTCTGAGGATCCTGACAAGTCTTTTTATACGGTAGTCTACCGAGGGGCTGGACATGGTGTGGGGTTATGTCAGTGGGGAGCTCGGGGGCTTGCCCTAGCGGGACGAAGTGTTGAAAGGATCCTGACATACTACTACCCAGGGACTCGCATCACCCGATTGGAGGGCTAAACTGAGAGCCTAGCCTGTTATAATTCTTACTAGTTAAGTAAACCTCTGGGATTCCAACGCTCTTAATTGTTTTGTCAGATTATTCCATTAGACTGAGTCGCTTGGACACTAGTAGACACAAGATGGTGGATTTCTCCAAAAGCTCTGACTGGAGAGGATCCTGGCTATCACCACCTCTAGTGCATTATGGTTGTTCCCATTAAACGACTTAGAACTCCGTTGATCAGCGTAGGAGACAATATGTCCTTCTTAGCAGAGCTCCCACCAGTAGACTCCGACCTTGCAGACCGACCCACTGAGTCACAGCAGCTCACCTGCAAAGAGTGCCAACAGGGAGCTAGGCTCAATGTATTTGGTCACAGCAAAAAGGTAGGCTTATTGAGAATAGCCATTTCTTAAG
>CAYUEE010000012.1:0-57262 GCA_964443615.1 uncultured bacterium
GAGAGATTTATTCGCTGCAGGGATATGGCGTGACATGCTCAGCATCAGAGCCAGCGTATGCTCAGCAGCAGCAATGGTATTGCCCTCAGGAGAGTTAACCACCAAGATCCCGGCTTTGGTTGCTGTGGGGACATCAATGTTGTCAACTCCAACACCCGCACGCCCAATAATCTTGAGTTTAGCGCCCGCTTCGATCACCTCTTGGGTCACTTTGGTTCCAGAGCGCACCATGATAGCGTCGTACTCAGGAATGGCAGCAATGAGCTCATCGGGCGGAATCTTGAGCTTCTCATCCACTTGAGCCACTTGGGATAGGATATCAATCCCAGCCTGATCGATGGGGTCGGTCACGATGACTTTAGGCATGGTCAGGGTTCACCACTTTGTATCAGTTAAGCATTCGCATAGTGCGACTTGACCACTCAGACATTGAAGCCGGCCACTAAACCTATTTTTTCCACTAGATCTATCTCACTAGATCTACGCAATAGGTGTACGCAACAGGTACATAGGCTGACAGCGGAACGTTTTGCTCGCTTTCTATCAACCTCTGACGAGTGTCATAGCCAAGGGCTCAAGACTATAGCGGTCAAAGTTGCACACTGAGTGTAGTCGATGACGCAGACCTCTTTCTAGGAATCCAAGAATTTCTTCTGGTTCTGAGGAAATAAGCTTCATGCGCAAAAGTTCCTACAGAGCCCTAGCTGTGTTATGGCCTAGCTGTGTCATGGCCTAGCTGTGTCATAACTGGGGACGAGCCACTACTTGCGTAAGTATGCAATCATATGACCCGATTGAGGGAAGGGGAGGTAGTACCCAAAGAGAGCTAATCCCAGAAGTTCGGGTGAGCTGAACAATGGTTTGTCTTCAAAAAAAGTATCGATGTTATTGCCATTGGCTTCGACATACTTCCACAGAAAGCGCTGATTAACAAAGGGTACAGGAGTATCGCTGTAGAACCGATGATCAACATGTTGAATCTGCAATCCAGACTGTTGTCCTAGATTTACTAGAGCATCTTCCGAGAGGATGTGACGGTGATAAGGTTGATGGAGTTCAAGTAAATATCGATCTAGTTGGTTTAAATCGATATCAGCAGCATTGGGGGTGCCTACAACCGCTAGTCCTCCTGAGGCTAAGCAGGCAGCCTGTTCAGCCATAAAGGCTTTCGGATCCTCTACATGTTCAATCACATCCTGGGACACAATGACGTTAAACGGATCCTTCAATACTTGGGGATCATCCCAACCAGGCGTGAAGGCATCATATCCATAAGCGTCGTAGCCGCGCTCCTTCAGAAAGGTCACAAACAGACCTCGACCGCACCCATAATCCAGGATCCGATCCGTTTTCTGTAACCCCTGCTTCACAAGATTGTTGAGTCGATTGGTATAAGCAACTCGCAGGCCAGGCTTCATTGTGTGCTTTTTGAACGGATAGTCCTGATAGTAAAAAGATAAATCAATCCCTTCTTTTGAGTGGAGAGACTTACACTGAGGGCACCGCCAGACTGTAAAGGTTTGATCCTCAAATTGCCGTACATTACACCGGACAGACACAACTTCGTGGGCATCACTGAGGGTCCGGTTTGGATTGTCGCAAACATTACAGATAGTGACGTCAGGGATTAAAGTAGTCGTCATTAGAGGATCCGGGTACAGGACAGACTCGATCTCAGCTCAGCCTTAGCCAAGGCTCTCAGCCACAAGTATAGGATCCTATTGGTCCATTCACTGTCGTGAACAGAATTTTTAGGATCTCACAAATACTCACTGGTGACCTACCTGTTTATGAGGACGTTCTACCATCACCTAACTTAATTTCGCCCCGCAAGACCTTAGTGCGAATCTCTTCAAGTAACTTAACTTCTTCGTCTGTGACCACACCATCGGCCATTACAGCTTCTTCAATCTCAGCCATCTCATTAGGAGACAAGATCCCATCGGCAAGAGCTCGCTCCGCAATTGCTTTTACGTCTGAGATATCCATAGCAGCCTTTGCCTAAAGCACTAAGAGTTAGATAGATTGTCGCTAGAACCAGGTCCCTCTTGTGCCTCAGAGTTAAACCTTTCTTGGCAGGGAACTAGCCTAGAGGAGAGTCCTATATGCATTGATATGTTATGCATTAAGTATATGCATTGACAGATGAGTTAGCGGGTATGAGGTTCACAACACTGTAGCTCCCTATTACCGTGGGAATCGACGTGCCACAGTCAAGATCACTCGATTGATCTTACATGTGCGACTTGCCCCTGCACTCCGATCGCGTCTAATCAGCAGAAGGCAAACAACGCAGCAAGTATAGTGGTGCAGATCAAAAGGATCTTCTCATAACCCTACACACTTGTCATCGTGTCAATGCATCAGCTCGAGTCACTTAGGATGCGACAGAACTAAACCGAAAAGGACAACCTACTCCACACTCTACTTTAGGGTAAAGCCCTACTGTATAACCCAAACTTCTCCAGTATTCATGAACTTGAGTCGCTTCTTCAATCTCAACCGGCAAAACCTGGATAGGCTCATCCTCTGTAGCGTCTTTATAAACCTTGAGAACAAAAGACATAGCTCTGTACCTTTGACGACATCTCTACAATGGTTGCTTTTGCAGAGGCAGTCAAGCATCAGTCAGACTTAGCTATATTCGTTCGACTAAGTACAAAATTCAGAAAATATCTTTACTCTACGAATCGACCCAAGCCCTCTAATGCCCGCTACCTTAGTCAGGGTGTAGAATTGACGTCTGTTAACCATTGTTAAGCTATCCTGTCCAGTGTGATTCAATGCGATTTGTAACGTCAGCCCCATAACAAGAGAAGCCTATAATGAACGTTTAAGTAAAGCGTTGTCAGTGAAATGAGTTAGTGCAACCAAACAATTAGTGCAACCAGACAAGAGTTAGTACAATTAAATAAATACAACTAGATACGTACAACCCAGAAATAGGTATGGCCAGAGATAGGTATGGCCAGAGATAGGTATGGCCAGAAATAGGTATGGCCAGAGATAGGTATGGCTAAGGCTTCATACGAATCCGTTGCACTTAAGCCTGGGGAAATCTCACCGTCATTGTAACAATTGAAGAACTGTCTAAATGTTTGATTTAGTGTCTGCATCCCTCAAGCTGAGCGGCTGCAATGAAGGAATCTAACAACACCAAGCTTTACCCGTGGCCGAAAAGTGTGACAATCTGCTGTAGTCTTCGAGTGTTAAGCCATAAGATGCTGTTAGATTGTTAACATAGTCCCCTTGCACAATAACTGATCAAATCAAGGGGTTAACCCTCTGAAGTATTATTGAGTTGAGCCTTGCAAGGATCCAGATTAGAAGGCCGATAATCACTGAGATCTGCCCATCGAGCAATCACACTTTCATCTAAGGCCTCACAGTCTACCTTCCGGATATTCAATCCTCCCAATTTAAAGACTCCTTTGGGAGTGTTATCAAAATTAACTTTATGATCAGGACTAAGCCCAGTCACGATATTTTCAGTGTCAAAGGTTAGTCCTAATCCTAAGTTTTTAATTCCGTCCATCATCCAGATCAAAGCTCGATCGGATAGTCCAGCATTGGCTTGGGTGCCACCACCGACACAGCCATGTTCTCCAGGGAACCAGACTTGCTTGAGGGGCTGCTCATCCCCAGCACTGCGCTGCATAGGAGTTAAGCCAAAGGTCTCACGAATTTCGTCGATGGCAACACCATGAAGGGCGTTTTTGACACGTTCACTCAGGATTGTATCGTGGAATTTGTATTTCCGATTAACCCATTTATCAATAGGAATGAAGGGTGTAAGATCGGGAATACCTAGAGAGCCGACAGTGTCCCAACAGCCTAGTAATGTAATCGGGACGGGAACACTGAAATCTTCACGAAATTTATCCACTTCTTGTCGCTTCTGTTGGTACTCTGAGTCTGATAAACGGTAGTACTTGTAGGCCTTAGGGGTTTCACGAATATATTTGCGGGCCATGAGGCCAAATCGAGAAACGAATCCAGCTAAGCTCCGGACAGTATAGGATCCGCGGCTAAAGCCAAACAGATAGATCTCGTCACCGCCTTCATAGTTCAAACACAGAAAGCGGTAGCCATCTTGAATGTTTTGGTCTAAGCCGATTCCGAAGGCCCCACCTTTCAATCGATCACGCCAATCCCCAGTTCCCACTCCCTCATCATAAAAAACGAGCTGAGGAGCACCATCTGCCCCAGTTGTGGTGATAGCTTGAGCAATCTTTGCAACGTTAGTAGGATAAGGGCTAGTGAGTTTCTGCCACGTGCCATCACAGCAAACAATGAGTCGTTTCATAGTTAGTAACCTAATTAAGCTGTCAACGTAACTGCTGCAAAATTGACGCTAACTATTGTGGAGCACAATTCCAACTACTGCGCAACCTTTTCACGTAACGATAAGTTCCTGACTCAAAAAATTGCCCTTAGGGTAAAAGTGCTATAGGCAAAGTGTGCTTATTAGTCTGCCACCTTTTCAACTCTTTTCGTTAGGCTTCGTGCTACTTCAAGGGACCCTGACGGCAATGGTAGCTTTGGGTGGAATAGCTTCCCGGAGGGTATCTCCTTCTACCATTAACACGACAAACTGAGTGTCCTGTCCAGGCTCCACCATCAAATCAGACCAGGGAACAGCAATCTCCAAACATAAATCCATCGCGGCCCGAGCGTGATTGGGAATGGTCCGCCATGTCTGTTGATCTTGAGCTTCTAGTAACTGAGCCATTAACGTCTGGGCTTTTGCCAAGGATCCGTTCTCTGTCTTCAATTGTAGGATGTGACGATACTGATAATTGAGGGGGGCTTCATTAGGTAACCCATGCAACGTCAATGAGCTATTGAGCGTGATGCGATTAGGATAAAACCAACAAATCCACAGCTGCTGAGGTCGTTGGACGGCTGAACTGAAATCGAGACGCAAGTACAGATGAAAATGATCAAATCCGTACCACAATTGCCGAATGGGACTGACTCGATGCATCGTCCCCCGTGCCGCCCCAATATCGACTCGACCCGCATGAGTCCACTCTCGATCCGCTGGACGGCCATTAATGGTGGGACTAATAAAACTTTGGGGCAGTCGATCTCCCAATCCATCATGTTCCTCTAACGGCTGCAACAACACAGAGGGGACTGCTTCATCCAAGTGGCGGTAAATCGCTTCCAGATGCTCCCGGAATAGTTGGTCAAATACAGCATCATGCGCAGATGAATGACCCATGCCAAACCACCAAAACCAATCGGATCCTTCGGCAGCCCACAGAGCTTCCCAGGTTTCATCTGTGGCGCGGGGATGGTCTTCAATTAACTGCCGTACTTGGGCTAACAACTCCCAGGCTCGATTTTTCACCGGATCCCCAATCCACGTGGTAAAGTCCGCTTCAATCCAGGATCCACTATGAATTTCTTCCTGCCGGAGTACGTCTTTGGGAGGGAATTTGTCCAAATACTCAGACACTGTCACTAACTTTAAAACAGGATGACTCTGGAGCCGGGTGTAGAGATTGTCTAAAAAGAGCCGTCCATCTTGAGGATAGTACTCCCAGCAATTTTCTCCATCCAGTGCAATCGTTACCAACCAGGGCTGCGTCTGAGGTAGGCGGTTGCGAATGGTTTCTAGATGGCTAATGAGATCTTTAGCGGCGGCATCAGCTGGCATCGTGCTGTAACTAAAGCCAATTAGATCTGATAGACGGTGATCTCGGAAGACCATCGAAACGTCCCCCGCCTCAGTTTCGACTCGATAGGGCCGGTACAGTACTTCAGGATTGAGCACATGGCCTTCTTCGTCCCGTGCAAACTGTGCTCCTAAGGTCCACCCCAGGATCCCTTCGTCGGAAATGACCCAGTTGAAGCCATGCTTGACAATCGGGGACAATATCTGAGGGCTAATGGCCTGCTCAGATGGCCACAATCCTCGAGGGGGATGTTGAAAATAGGTTTGATAACAGGCTTTGGCTTTCTCCAATTGGGGATCGAGATCGGAGCCCCAATGAAATCCATACCGAGGCAGGGATAGTGAGGGTTGAGCAGCTCGGGCGGACCGATCCGTGACCAATAGAGGCATGATGGGATGGCTGTACGGACTCGTTGAAACCTCTAATTGACCGGTCTGCTGCATTTTGGCGTGTTGAGGGATAATACAGCTCAGGATCTGCTGCTGCTTGGCGTAGAGGCGTTGCCGATCGCTCAAACTGAATCCGCGTTGCTGATGTAACCATCCTTGAAGTTCAGGATCCTCATGAAAAACGGGATCGAACCAGGCTAGGTTATGCCAAGTTAATAAATCACTAAAGTCTTGAGGGGTCCAGTATTGCAAACACCAGTTGCGACCCTGGTTTTCTCGCTGTTCATATAACTCGCGATAACGTGGGTACGGATCGATCAGGGTTGGATAATGGGCGTCGAAGAACCGATCAATCACAAAGGTCAACTGATCCGGCGTCATAGTTTCAACCGGTGTCAGCAATAGCTCTAAGTAGGGATCAAATGCGGTCCCGGCGACATACTCCTCAATTTGAATTAACAAAGAGGGGACAAGATTGATGGTTTGATGTAGCTTGGGAAACTTTTCGAGCAGCAAAATCAAATCTAAGTAGTCCTTAATCCCATGCAACCGGACCCAAGGCAGCCGATACTGGCTAGTGATAGGGCTCTTATAGAACGGTTGGTGTTGGTGCCATACCAGTGCAACATACAGGGGATAGGACATAACCGGTCTGACGTGATAAGACTTCCCCGGATACTAACCTATCTGCTTCTAAGCCAGGGTCATTCGGCACCGGTCTTTAGGAACTCTCCAGATCCGATCCTCTGAAACTCTCCACCTAGCTTCAATTCTGAACACGGAGACACTGAATTCAATTCAGCCTACTTTAACAATAAGCCTACTTTAACACTAGGGTAGACTATACAAACTCATTAATTCCCTATAACTATAATCATTAATTCTTCATAACAGTTAATCTCAAATTCCTGCCCATTCGTCTAGGTTCGCTGCGACAAATCCATACAGCTAACCGTCGATGCCAGTCCAGAGATGGACTCAGGATCCATGGACTTTGTCAAGCTCAAGATCAACCCCGCCAGGATTAATGTTGTCTCTATCAGGACTGGCATTAGCATTTCAATGACTTAACCTTCCCCTACCGATCCAAACTGCTTTTTTTCGCATTCCAGGATCCCCAGCTATGATGGATGGTCGATCTCCGAGCCCTAGTGATCCATGCCTACCATCAACCTTGACCAGCTCCTCACCTCCGACATCCAACGACCCGCCCGCTATCTGGGGAAGGAAGTCGGGTCCGTCCATAAACACTGGGAGTCCGTGCAGGTGCGGTGGGTCCTCAGCTATCCCGAGCTCTATGAAGTGGGAGCATCCAACCTGGGCCACATTATTCTCTACAACATTCTCAACGCCCAGCTCGATCAACTCTGCGATCGGGTTTACATGCCGGGTCCGGATCTAGCTGCTCGCCTCCGTCATCATGATTTACCCCTATTCGCCGTGGAATCTCGTCGTTCCCTACGGGACTTTGACATCATCGGTTTCAGTTTGGCGTACGAACTCGGGGGCACCAACGTCCTCGATATGTTGAATATGGCCGGGATCCCTCTCACCTGGGCGGAACGCAATGGGTTGGCCATGGATGACTGCCCCTTAATTTTTGCCGGAGGTCCCACCGCCACCTCTAATCCCGAACCGTTCTCTGACTTTTTTGACTTCTTTGTTTTTGGTGATGGCGAAGAGGTGCTCCCCGAAATCGGTCAAGCGTTGGTGGCACATCACGGTCAATCCCGGCAAGAGATTCTATTTGCCCTGGCTCAAGTCCCTGGGGTCTACGTGCCTCAGTTTTATGATGGGATCCCTCTGCGCCCAACGATAGATGGCGTCCCGGAGCGAGTCCTCAGACGTGTCGCCCACCCTTTACCAGAATTCTCCGTTGGCCTCGTCCCCTATGTTGCCACTGTTCACGATCGCCTCGTGATGGAAGTTCGTCGTGGCTGCACCCGAGGCTGTCGCTTCTGCCAGCCGGGGATGCTAACCCGTCCCGCCCGCGATGTCGACCCCGAACGGATTGTCGATGCCATCAGTGAAGGTCTGCATCAAACCGGCTACAGCGAATTCTCCCTATCATCCCTCAGCTGTTCCGACTACCTCTCGTTACCTGCCGTCGGCGCTGAACTACAAAACCGGCTCAATCGTGAATTCGTTGCCCTGTCGCTCCCCAGCCAACGGGTGGACCGCTTTGATGAAAACATCGCTAACATCATTGGAGGGATCCGTCGCACCGGCGTTACCTTTGCCCCGGAAGCCGGCACCCAACGGATGCGAGACATCATCAACAAGGGCTTAACAGACGCTGATCTAGTTCGAGGCATCACCACCGCCGTGCGAGAAGGGTGGGACAAAATCAAGCTCTACTTTATGATCGGACTCCCAGGCGAGACGGATGCAGACGTGATCGGGATTGCCAACACCATGCAAATGTTGAAACAGGAATGCCGAGCGGTCTCCCGCAAGCGAGTGAGCTTTACGTTAACCATTTCAAACTTTACCCCCAAGCCCCACACGCCATTTCAATGGTTCCGTGTTGACTACGACGACATCATCCGCAAGCAAGCCCTACTCAAGGAGCATATCAAACCCATCAAAGGGGTTAAAGCTCATTTCACTGATGTCCGCTTTTCAATCCTTGAAGATTTAATTGGCAAAGGAGACCGCCGTCTCAACCGGATGATCTATGCCGCCTGGGCCGCCGGGGCCAGTATGGATGCCTGGTTTGAGGGAATCGATCAAGCCTTTGACGCCTGGTTACGGGCCTATCAAGCGGTGGATCCGAGCGCAACGCATCTCCCGGTGGAAGCATACGGCCTTGAGGATCCGCTCCCCTGGGATCATGTCGATACGGGCATCGATAAACGGTGGTTACAAAAAGACTACCAACGCGCTCTTGAAGCCATGACTGTACCCGATTGCTCCTTCGATGCCTGTTCAGCCTGCGGGGTCTGCGGCACCGATTTCGGTCATAATATTGCGCTACCGCCTGCCCCCATTCCGCCGATGACCCAGGTAAACGTGCCTGAGCTCACCGGTCCTCCAGAGCCCGTTCCCGCTTCACAGCGATTTCGGATCCTGTTCACTAAAGCAGGCGATCTCCGCTGGCTGGGTCACCTCGATCTGATGCGGCTGTGGGAACGAGCCTGTCGTCGGGCCGGATTGCCTCTAGCGTTTACTGGGGGGTATCATCCGACACCACGCATTTGCAACGCTAACGCTCTACCCATGGGCTACACCAGTCGGGGGGAAGTTATTGATATTGAGCTGGTCCCGTTAGAGCTCTTCGGCTCCATGTTAAACACTACAGCAGAGGCCGTGCAGCGCGATCTCCAAGCCCAACTCCCTGCCGAAATCCAGATCCGGGCTGTGGCCGAACATCCACTCTCGGATCCTTCCGCCACCCACGCCCTGCAGGCCGCTGATTATCAACTCATGTTGCGGACCGAGACCCCAGTGGAGGGATCCGTGTGGCAGAGCTGGGTTGACCAAGTCCTGGCTCAAGAGCATATTTGGCTGAGTAAGACCTCCAAGTCGGGTCGCCTGTATCAGGTAGACGGTCGGGAGTTACTATACTCGCTGGATTGCAAGGGCACGGATCGGCAGGGATGTACTCAAGTAACCTACTGTGGATGTTGTCGGAATGATGGAACCCTACTTCAGCCCCGCCAAGTAGTGGCTATGCTGCAACAGGTAGCGAACTGTGACCTCCAGTTAGAGACTGTAGAACGGCTGCAGCTGCGGTTTGAGCCGGTTGCAATGGTAGTCCAAGTGTAGGATCCGGAGGTTTAAGGGGGGCAGCGGGGAGAGCTGGGGTCAGGATCCTGACTTCAGACAACATTGATCTCATCGACTTCTTAGAAAGAACTTCCACCTATCTGCACACATAGGCATTCATCAGGCTATAATTTCGGCAATGCCTACCGTTGAAGCGGTCGGTTAGTGTTTGGGGCTACTAGCACAGATAGATTGTAGTCGGTGTATTGTCCCAACCCTGAGTTGGTTACGATTGCTATCAGCCTTATCTGAACCAATTCCTTCACTCCCAGCTTGATTGAATTCTTTTCACAACGTGGGCACTCACTACTCAAGCAGTGGTCTTCTGCTTCACTGGATAGTTGCTGAGCCAACAGCTTTGGCACCCGGTTGTAATGACTGGGCAGACCTGGATCCGTGAACAGACCCGTCTGGGCAGTGAGCGCCTATCGGAAGGATGGATCCGGCCTGCGCATGACGAGGTGGATTCAAGTTTAAAGGATTCTATCCAACTGTTATCAGTTCGGGGATAGTCGTCGAGACGCTGTTGAAACGTAGGATCCTTGTTTTTAATGTCATCCGTTCCAGAGTTCAGATCTCACGTCTCAACACCAGCTGGGATTGTGTTTGAGAGTGTCTTAACCGTGCCCGTGTAGAGAGGATTGTTCATGCCCAGACAAATCATCATTGATGAGCAACATCGGATTGCGGCTGTATTTGCTGAAGAACAGATTCAGGAATTGGTAGTAGCCAGTGGAGAACATCAAGTTGGAGATGTTTACATTGGTCTAGTCGAAAATGTGTTGCCCAGTATTGATGCCGCATTTGTCAATCTCGGCCATTCCGAGCGCAATGGTTTTATCCATGTCAGCGATCTAGGCCCCGTCCGGATGAAACGAGGTAGCGCGGCGATTACAGAACTGGTGGTTCCGCAACAGAAAGTACTCGTCCAGGTGATGAAGGAACCCACCGGCAACAAAGGTCCGCGCTTGACGGGTGAAATTTCTTTACCCGGTCGCTATCTAGTATTGATGCCCCATGGACGCGGTGTTAATTTATCTCGCCGGATCCAAAATGACGAAGAACGAAATCGGCTGAAATCCCTAGCTATTCTAATCAAACCCTCTCAGATGGGCCTTCTGGTACGCACGGAAGCTGAAGGCATCTCTGATGAAGCGGTGATCGAGGATTTAGAACAACTGAAAAAACAGTGGGAGCAGATTTTACAGTATCAGCAGCAGGCCCGTCAGCCTGGCTTAATTAACCGTGATACTGATTTTATTCAACGGGTATTGCGAGATACTTATTCGTCCGATGTTAACCGCATTGTGACCGATTCACCGATGGGTTCAAAGCGGGTCAAACAGTATCTACAGGGCTGGAATCAAGGATCCATGCCTCCAGGTGTATTTGTCGATGCACACCGGGAACCTACGATGATCCTGGAGTATTTCCGAGTGAATGCGGCGATTCGGCAGGCGTTGCGGCCTCGGGTGGATTTGCCCTCCGGAGGGTACATTATTATTGAACCAACTGAAGCTCTGACCGTAGTGGATGTGAACTCAGGATCCTTTACGCAATCTGCAACGGCACGAGAGACAGTATTGTGGACGAATTGTGAAGCTGCGACTGAAATTGCCCGCCAGCTGAAGTTGCGCAATATTGCAGGTGTCATTGTCGTTGATTTTATTGATATGGAATCCCGGCGAGACCAGTTGCAAGTCCTGGAGCATTTCAACAAGGCATTACGATCCGATAAAGCCCGACCTCAAGTAGCACAACTATCAGAACTGGGACTGGTGGAACTCACTCGCAAACGGCAGGGGCAGAGTCTCTATGAACTCTTTGGTCGCCCCTGTCCTACATGTGAGGGATTAGGTTTACTGGCCCATTTACCGGGCAGTCCTGAAGACAAAGCCACACCGATCTTGGAACCTACCCGACCGCCTGTCTTTATCGGAGGCGATGAGTTTACAGGTGATGAGGCCACACCAGGGGGACGCGAGCGCAATGGACGTAGTCAAAAGCCTAAACCTTTACGGCCTAGTACTGCCCCTCGTCGAGGTCGGTTTGGTGCCCCCCGTCGGGATGAGTTGGAACCGTTTGCACCTGAGACGGAAACTCCTGCGGTAGCAAGCCCCGCGCCTAGTCTGGACTATTCCCGCGAGAAGCCTTCCCCACGACCCACCCGCTCATCTGACCGCCGCCAGGAGGGATCCTATGAGAATGGCAGTAGTGAGCGAGAGTCTTACCCACGGCAACGGGATACGACCCGCAAGGTGGTGACAGTAACGATGGATCCATTTCAGCAGAAGGTGTTCTCTGAGATGGGGCTGTCGCCTTTACTCCTTTTAGATGAACCGGTAACCATGACACGAGATACGGTCATCTCAGTAGTGATGCCGGGTGGAACAGTTGCCGAGGCCGAGCCGGAGCCGACTGAAGTAGAGCCCTCGTCATCCTTCCCCTCTCGCCCCTTTCCTCCCCCTGGAGTTACGGACGAGTTTGAAGAACCCATGGAGGAAATGGACGAGGTGGATCCTGATGAATCTTTTGCCGGAGAGGCTGATGTTGATGACTCTGAGACGGAAGACCTGTTAGAGGAATCGGCCCCTGAAGTTAGCTCTGCCAGAGAGTTCCCGCCATCATTGGGCGATGACGCAACCACACCTCGTCCTAACTTGTTTGCGAAAACGCTAGAAACGCCTATGACACCAAATGGGATGGCGACTGAGGATCTAGAGGACTCTAAAGTGGAGCGCAGTGTTGTGCCAGAGCAACAGTCACCGGCAGCCTCACGGCGGAAACGGTCTCGTTAGACCCTCTTCAGACCCTCACTAGACTAAGGCAGGATCCTTGGCACCATTGAAACCCGTCACCCCAACCCTAGATCGAGAGCAGGCTCTCTGGATTCAGGGTCTGAGGCGCGTGGCAGCAGTGGATGAGGTCGGTCGCGGATCCTTAGCGGGCTGTGTGGTGGCCGCAGCAGTTATCTTTCCCCCTACAATTCAGCCGGAGGAGTTGGATGGGATCAGGGACTCCAAAACGCTCTCACCCCAGCAACGGCAAGCATTAGCCCCAGTGATTCGCGAGAAGGCAGTGGCAGTAGGTATTGGGGCAGCGTCCGTGAAAATGATTGATCGGGTTAATATTTTGCGGGCGACAGCAGTGGCGATGCAACGAGCGTTGAAATGTGTTGGCCACATTGACCATGTGCTGGTGGATGGTCTCTACGTACCGGAATTAGGATCCCACCAGACTGCCATTGTAAAAGGAGATCAGCACAGCCTCTCCATTGCTGCCGCTTCTATCATTGCAAAAGTGACCCGAGATCAATGGATGTATCGGCTAGCTCAGCGTTATCCCGAGTATGGCTGGGCAACGAATGTAGGATACAGTACAGTTCGCCACCGACAAGCCCTAGTTGAGTTGGGTCCCACCCCTCATCATCGTCAACGCTTTATTCGTAAGTACTTGCCGTGATGGCAGGGAAAGGATCCTATTGAGTCCATCATCGAGATCATCCAGGCTATTATCTAGGCCATCGGAGGATCCGACAATCTGCTTGCTAGAATAGTGCGCCACTGTCCATGATGGTTCTCAATGCCTTCAATTGAAGCTCTATCACCAGAACTTGTAAGTTTAATGGCGGCTGGGGAAGTGATCGATTCCTGGGCAGCAGTGGTGCGAGAGTTAATTGATAATGCCCTAGATGCAGAAGCAACCCGGATCACGATTGAACTGTGCCCACAGGACTGGCGGATTCGCGTGACCGATAATGGCAAGGGGATCCGAACCGATGACTTACCCTTTGTTGCCCAGGCCTACACCACCAGTAAACAGTCACCGTCGAGCCCCCCTTTTAGTGTCAAGAGTCTCGGCTTTCGTGGGGAAGCTCTGCATAGTTTGGCACAAGTAAGTCAACTCTCTCTGCAAACGCGGGCAAGTGCGGATCCCCATGGCTGGAGAGTTACCTACACCCAGGCCGGACGCTTGAAAGATCAAGATCCTGCCGCAATGGCTCAGGGAACGATTGTGACAGTGGATGAGTTGTTTGCCAACTGGCCTAGCCGTCGAACTGCAATTGGGTGGGGGGCTAAGGTTCTGCGCGATGTGGTAGAAAAGCTTCAATATGCGGCGCTAGCTCATCCTGCCGTAACATGGCAACTTTGGGTTAATGATAAAGTTCATACCGCCCTTTGGGCAGGTGGAAGTGCTTTAGACATCATTCCGCAATTGCTGCCTCGCGTTGAACAAGCTGATTTACGCCGCTTACACACTCAGGATCTAGACCTCATTGTGGGTCTCCCTGACCGCTGTCATCGGGCTCGGCCAGATTGGGTACGGGTCGCAGTGAATCGACGGTTTGTGCGGGATCCCGAGCTCCTACACTCCGTCCAGAAAGCCTTCCTCCATCAGCTGCCTCGATCCCGACATCCAGTATGTGTAGCACAGCTAACCATTCCTATAGAAGGGGTGGATTGGAATCGGCACCCAGCTAAACTGGATCTCTATTTGCAACATCAAGAGGAGTATTGTCAGAGATTACAGCAATCAATTCAGCAGCTCATTGCCACAACCTCAGGGGTTCCAACGCCAAGAAGTGTGAAGTTACTCAAGGCTAGTGAGGCAAAGCAAACGTATCGGACTTGTCCTGCCACAGCTGCAATACCAGGATCCGATCCGCTAACTCGGGTGAGCACGGATCCATTGATCGCCTTGGCCCAACTTCAAAATACCTATATCTTGGCACAACATTCAGCAGGCCTATGGTTGGTGGAGCAACACGTGGCCCATGAACGGATCCGGTATGAAGACTTTCAGCGGGAGTGGATCCTGGTTGAACTTGAAACACCTTTGATTTTGAAGCACTTGACAACCGCGCAAGTTGATCACCTGACTCAGATGGGAATGGATCCAGAAGTATTTGGTCAAGCGGTATGGCGGGTGAGACGCATCCCAGCAGTATTTGCCGCAGAACTCAGTCAAGCTGAACAGGTTGAAGTCATCTTGGAACTGAGCTATTGCCAAGATTTGGAAGCCGCTAAGGTAACAGCAGCGTGTCAGACTGCAATTCGGAATGGCGTTCGTTTGACCCACGATGAGATGCAGCAATTACTCAATGCGTGGCAAGCGACGGCTAATCCCCACACCTGTCCGCATGGGCGACCGACATATTTGGCCTTGGCAGAAACAGACTTGGCTCGCTACTTCCGTCGGAGCTGGACCATCTGTGAGCGACCTGTGGATCCGTTGAAGCAGGCTGAGCCAGGATCCCGTCTAGGCGATTTATTCGCACAAAATATTCGAGAGCGGCAGAATAGCTCCGTTGGGGAGATTCTTTGATTTGATTATGGTAAGGCCGGATTACCTGGCTGGAGATGCTCCGGGCTAATTGGGTGTACTAGATCGTTGCCATTCGAAACTGACGGTCACTCGCTCCCAATCTAGGTCGGTCTTCACTACGCTGGCGGTTGCCCGCTCACCTGGAGGAACATCACTGGGAGCGAATGCCGTTGTGCGACTATCTATGACCTGCTCCCCTTGATAGAAATCAAAACGAGCTCTGGCGGCCAGCACACCAAACTCAGTGGGATTGATGGCCTCTACAGAGAGTCGACTACCCGCACCTGCCCGTTCTTCTTGAATTTGGCCGACGATGATCAGTTCACCAGCACTGGCAGAGGGGGAGCCTGGGTTAGCGGGAGCCGTATTCGCGATAGGTGTTGGTGCGACAGCAGGTGTGACAATTGGCGTTGTGATCGGCGTCGGCGCCGGAGTCGCAATTGGTGTAGGGGGAACCGCCTGGCTGGAGAGACTGGGGTTAGCCGCTTGGCGGAAGAGTTCTAGTACTCGGGCGAGCTCTTGCTGGAAAAAGAGGAAGGATTCCCGGGATTGATTACCCACGCGGGCCAGGATCTTCGCATCCACATCGCTGACTGGAATATCGATAATTTGAGAGCCTCCAGCCACGGCAACTCGGAAACTCGTGACTTCTTGGTTGATGAGTTTGTCAAGAAAGGGAAAGAGATTGACTGTACAGTCCTCCATCTCACCTAAGGGTTGGATCCGGTCATTTGACAGGGCCATTTCGGCGGAACCACAATCATTGCCCGTGAGCTCGAGGGGAACTTTGATGCCACCACGACTGGTATTCGTGACGGTGATATCGCGATCGCCGATGGTTTCAGCCCATCCATGAACCACCTCAATGCTGGGACTGGTTACCTCTTCTGTGAAATACTCACCGGCCTGGACCGGAGTCGGGACCCATATACCTAAGCTCAACAATCCCAATCGCAACATGAATCCCACAGGTGCAGTCACGGTCTGGATGGAATTGTGGAAGGGACCAGAATGGTGGGCAGACTTGGAGCCCAAGACCGATCCTGAAACCGATGATTCTGAAACCAGACAAGAATAGGATCCCCGCATACCTAATACTCCAAAACCTAGAACGAATCACTCAACTTGACTACTTTAGCTGCCTTGAGGATTCCCTCACCTTACACTAGCCTCGAAATCCCAATGGCAGTCTTAATCCCGGGATCCCGTCTGGCAAGGTTTTAGAACAACGAATGTACGGAACAAGGTGCTACATCTTTGCTCAATCTCTCCATCTAGACTTCAAATTACGGATCCATTATGATTGAGATCGTTCATCATTTTCACTTTAAACTATTGTTTTCACTTTAAATCACAGATATGTTCAGTTAAACGAATTATGAGAAGCCTCTCTTAGAGAACTATAACAATTCGAGTACGACTGTGAGACCTATACCATTCAGTAGGGTTAGGAGGGTACTGCCCCATTGGTTTGAATGCATCTTTAGTTAAGGATCTTCTGTGGTCTGGGTTAAACTCAGGATCCATATAGGCATAAGCCAAGATGACTACTAGGTCTGGGCAGATGGTACAAATTCTTGTGTTACGGGTATCTTGATTGAAGTTGTTGGACGCATTGGAGAGATAGATGGATCCGGTCAACGTTGCTGTCAATGGCACCCTGATGCGAGGGCTGGAGTTGAATGCCAATCTGCTAGCGGTGCAAGCCGCTTTTGTGCGCGAGACACGGACCAGCCCTGAGTATCGGTTGTGGTCCATTGACGATCGCCATCCAGCGATGATCCGAGTAAGAGAGGGGGGACGAGCCATCGTAGTCGAAGTCTGGGCCGTACCAGCAGATGGAGTCTGTCAGCTTTTACAGCAGGAGCCCCCTGGGTTATCGATTGGCAAAGTGCGGTTAGTCGATGGAGAAGATGTGCTAGGTGTGATTGCTGAGCCGATTCTCTGTGAAGGGATGAAGGAGATCACCCATTGGGGGGGCTGGCGAGCTTACACAGCTCATCTATCTACTCGGATCCTGATTCAGGCATCTAAGCTGATATCAACCGTCGTCATTACGCCTATCCCAGCCCTGTACTGAAACTGAAAGGGAAGGATAGAGAACTGTTGATTCATAGTTTCAGGTTACCATAAGGCCAACCAGCCCCTGCTGAACTTTTGCATCACCACAGAGGCCGCTCCAAATGAGGTTATGGCTTCTTCAACTTGAACGCAAATAGGATCCGTATACTGTAATCTCAACGGTTCAGCTTGATTGACTGCAATTTCATTCCACGACTGCCGATGAGCGCTAAACTATCTGCGGGCATGATAATTTAACTGCCTTGATCACTGGAGCTTAGGGATCCTGTAACCCACAATCAATTGTTAGCGTTACCGTACGCAACCGCTCTCCAATCTCTATCAAGGCAGATCAACCACGACATTCGCTAGTTGAATATCGTCGTAGTCCACCATGCCACCTCGGTTGGTCCCTACCGGCACATTCATCCGCAAATTTCCACCAAAAAGAGGAATATTCACTGGAATCTGAGCTCCCCCTCGCTGGCCAGGCCTCTGCCCATGATGGGTTTTACCTGTACGAAGAAGCACCGTATTTGTTCCGACCTGCAGATACTGCAATGGCAATGGCACTGCCAAATTATCCCCTGCTGTCGCAATGGTTCGGACCTGCTGACCATTGAGTAGCACTTCTAGCGGAGACATATCCCCGTAGACTTGACCCTGTCCTGCCCGGTAAGCCTCAGGCGTATCTAAACCAATTAAGGATCCAATGCGCAATGTAGGCAAGCGATTGGGCTTCTGATCCAGTTCAAACGATCGAATGAGCTCACGTCCCTCTGCCGGTAACTGAAACTCCCCAGCCGCGGCCGATTGGCTGGAATAAAAGTTATCCCCCAGTCGCACAACGTTACTTTCTAACACTAGCGTCTGGTCTTGATCCCATCGATCAAGCTCCAATTGCAGAGGCTGGCCCTCTCCTGTTGTTGTTTGAGAATAGGGTAGATAATTCTCTAACCGAGCGGTCAAAATCTGGTCAGAGGGGACATTCTCAGGCAACTGGAAGCGGCCTTGACTATCGGTCTGAACCGAAATTCCGGCCCCTGGTATCGCGACTTCTACACCCCCCAAAGGTTGCCCTGTCTGTCGGTCCACAATCTGTCCTGAATAGGCTGAATCGAATGTCACAGATGAGTTGGGCACCTGGACGGCAACCTGAACATTCCGTTGGAGTTGGTCTAAATCTGCTGTTGTAATCTGCCCATCTCTATCCACATCGGCAGCACTAATCTGCTGGTTAGTGAGGGCGTGGGCACCTTGCAAGTAGCCATTTAGCAGTCCAATGTCAGTCTGGGTTACAGCCCCATCACCATCAATGTCTCCAGCCAGATAGCCTTGAGCTAGCCCAGGGACCCCGAAGCACATTGCTCCCATCACAATAGATCCAGCCCCGAACCAGCCCGGAAGCCGAGAGACTCTCTCAAAGACATTTGGTTTGAGTATCAGTACCATAGGACACCCTCAAGCATCGCCACCGTTCTAACCTATCTGCGCCTCCAATCCGAAGCCTCCTAAAGCTCAAAGATGGCTTCGCTTGGGCCACCTAATCCACAAACCAGGATCCTGAAGTCGCTTGTCTGTATACCGTTTTTGTGCTGTGTATCGCATTGACTAACTTCCTTTTACTTACAATCTGATCCTCAGACCGCAGTTGCAGTCTTGAGCCAGAGTGCGATAAGTTAGCCGGAGTTAATCAGTCAAACCTGCTGTTGACCACCCAAATCTCATGGCTCGATATTCCTGCATCACCGAGTTAACTGGTTCAGCCGACCAGCTGAGCGAGCAGATCCGTCAGATGTTACACCGATGTCAACTCAATATCTTACACAATAGTCATGACTATTGGGTCGCTGGTGAACCTCCTGGCCAAGCTCCGTTTAACCAGTTAGTCACCGTCGAAGTTCTCATGGATCGCAAACGTCAGGGAGACCGTGTTGCTGTAACCTGCATTGCCAAGAACGAAGAGCTCCCGCTCAAGACAATCAATCACTGCCAGCAAACGTTTCACCAGTTGAAGTGTGAGCTAGACCAACTCCAAAGCCACCTAACTCTTGCCGAGTCCCCTCAGAATCAAGTATGATTGTGTGCCTGTCACCGAGTTCTGCTAGGTAATCAAATGGCTCGTCACTGTCAATTAACTAAGAAGACCCGCAATAACGCTTTTTCCGTCTCGCATTCACACCGTCGCACCAAGAAAATCCAGAATCCCAACCTGCAGTGGAAGCGAGTTTGGTGGGAGGAAGGGAGGCGCTTTGTTCGACTCCGTCTTTCAACCAAGGCTCTCAAGACTTTGAACCGGAAGGGTTTATCCACGATGGCAAGAGAAGCTGGACTTGACTTGAACAAGTTTTAATGCGCTACCCAGGCATATAGATTAGGGTTCCGATCTCGACTCTTGGTAGACAGACAAGGTTAAAACAAACTTAATTTGGGTAAGGAGGATGATCTCCTTACTTCTAAGTCCTTTGACGACTGATACTCCAAGCGTTCTAACGATACCAGAGTCTGGGCTTTGCTCTAGAAGATACCAAATAGCTTCTTCGACTTGCCTTGCATTCCATCACGTAAGGTTTGAGCCGTGTCCTTGCCACTAGCTTCGTTCACACCGCTAGCAACAGCAATTAAAGCAGCGCGTTGCTCATCGGACATTTTAGTATCTGTGAAGTCTGCCCCCTCAATGATGATGCTAACCAGGGTAGACCCCTGAATACTCGCACCTGTTAAATTGGCTTGTCGGAAGTCAGCACCGTTCAAACTGCAGTTGACCAGTGAACACCCAGCCAAACTGGCACGCTGCAGAATTGACTGTTCAAAGGATGACTCAAAGAAATTGCCGTCGAGTAAATTCGCAGCCACCAAGCTTGATTGTTTGAAAGAAGCGTTGTTAAAACGGCTAGCTTGGAATGAAGATTTATCCAGCTTAGCTTGCGTGAGATTACAATAGTCCCCTACCGCTTGTGAGAATGTGGCGCCTCTTAGATCTGCTCCCGTCAAGTTACCTCGGTCTAAATCAGCACGACGAAAGTTGGCAAGGCGTAAATCAGCTTGCTTCAGACTAACGCCTCGAAGGTTTGCCCTTTGAAAGGAGGCCTTAGGCATTTGGACCTTATCGAACAGGCCTCGAGATAAGCTAGCCCCTGCTAAATCAGCACCCAACAAGGATTGCTTGTTACGAATGGCTTCCAACAACTCCCGCGTTGTTTCAATCCGGAGGGGCTCTGGCTGCTGGCTAGGAATTGAAGATGACACACCTAGAGTTCCTGTCATAGTGCTGTATTGTCCAGATGCCTATACGTTAGCGCCTATCGTTCCTAGAGTAGGTTAACTTACCGTTAAAATCAAGCCAGCGTTACAGGTTCTGTGATACTGTTGCATCTCCGAATTGGATGGGATCTGGGGCAATGTTGTGATGCTTAGCCAGGGACCATGGCACCTCTCAGATCTAAACCAGGGAAACTTGCCCGGCCTACTGATGTTTGCCTAGCTGATTGCTGTTTGAAGGAAAATAGTATGCAGATTGCCTTTATTTTGGATCCGATTGTAACTCTCCAGCCCCATCACGACACTAGCCTGGCTCTGATGTCTGCTTTAGATCAGCGTCACCATGATATTTACAGTCTTGAGTTGAGGGATATGTACTTCAAGAATGGTGAAGTTTGGGGTAACCTACGACACCTCCAGCTTACCCTCCAGGCCCCAGATTGGTATCAAGATTTGGGACAACACAGTCAGCCCTTAAGTCAGTGTCATGCGATCTGGATGCGTAAGGATCCTCCCGTCGATGCGGCCTACATATATGCCACCCAGCTTCTAGACTTAATTCCACCGCCAACACTAGTCCTTAATCACCCTGCGAGTCTTCGCTCAGCTAATGAGAAGTTATACGCGCTTCAATTCCACGAATGGATCCCCAAAACAATCGTGAGTTCAGCCAAGGTCGTGATCCGAGAGTTTATCGAGCAGGAAGGGCAGGTGGTATTGAAACCGTTAGATGGGAAAGGGGGAGAAAGGATCCTAATTGCACGCCACGGGGATCCGACGCTGAATTCTTTGATTGAGTTGGTGACAAACCGGGGGCAGGTGCCCATTATGGCCCAAGAGTATTTGCCGGCCGCTCAGCAGGGGGATAAACGGATCCTTTTGTTAGAAGGGGAACCGATTGGCGCAGTTAACCGGCTGCCTGGCCAGGGAGACTTTCGAGGGAATATCGCAGCGGGTGGACGGGTGGAGAAAACCGTTATTTCTGGGCGTGAACAGGCCTTATGCCAGGCATTGGCCTCAACATTACGGCAAGAAAAACTCTATTTTGTCGGGATTGATGTGATTGGAGAGCATCTAACCGAAGTGAATGTTACCAGTCCAACCATGTTGCAGGAGATCAGTGCCTTAAATCAGGTTGATCTGGCTGGGCAGGTCGCTATGTGGTTGGAGCAGAAAGTAAAATCTCTCACATAGCTCCGATATTTAGCATCTACCGTGGCTATTCATCCACTTGCCAAGGATCCCGGTTGAGAGATTCATCCAAAATCCGAGGCGGGCGTACGACCATAAGAACTCGAGCGAGCAGAGCAACACTTGGCTCGTCTTCAAACCATTGAATTTGAATGTGATCCGTATCCTCAGTGAGGAAGTAGCTATCTGCCTGCCAAGTGCGTTGGGCTCGATCAATCAGAACCGCAACTGTTTCAACGTGATCGGGGGGCAGGAGGGAGACTGAATCTTGGCGGACCGCATCCAGTTGCTGACTAGTCATGAATAGGACAACAGGATCCTCAGCGTCGAGAACGATAGACCAGCCGGGTAGAGCGATCCAAGCCGCTTGACCAGCATAAGTGAGGAGACGAAAGGATCCTGTCGTTTCAAGGAAAGGAACAGCTTGAAGATCTGTTCTAGTGATGGGAAAGTGACCGACAACAGGGATAACTCGAGGAAGTTCCGACTCAGCATCTAAACGGTAGACGGACAATGTGGGGGCTGAACGCTTGGGCTTAACACTGAAGTCTGTGAGGAGACCTTCGACTTGGGTGCGAGCTGAGTCAGTGTGAGCAAACTTAAGAGCTTTGGCAATTAACCGGGAACGCTCTTGCAGATCGCCAGATTGCTGAGCCAGTCGCCAAGCTTGATAAGCCACAGCGTCACCAGGATGAGTGGTGAAGCCTTCGGGAAGCCGACGGAGCTGGGCCATGGACTTAACTGCTCGGACAAGCTCATGAACCTCATCTGTGTCCAATGTTTTGGTGAAGGCAACTTCTGCAGCTAGTGCACGTTCCTGCTGATTTAAAACTCGCAGCTCGTAGAGAATGTCACTGGCACGAGATGAAAAATGCTCGAGGACGTCAGGAGAGGTACCTACCTTGGCGATGCCCTCATAAACCTGCATACCTACAATAATTTGATTTTGCTGAACAGGTTCAAACCCTGTCGCTTCAAAGATGGTTTGAGGCTGGTAGCCGGATCTCTGCAGCCTCTGACACGCCTTGCCCCACGCCACCCAGGATCCTTCTTTGCGCCTCAGCTGGCCTAGGAGCTGCTCAGCCTCATCAGCAGTCATTGGTTGAGACGGATTAGTCATGGAAGATGCGTCGGAGGAACAGGATCCTAGAGTAGCAGACGTTCACTCACCTAGTACAAAGTTCAGCTAGCGTCAAAGCTCAGCCGTGCAGGTAGCCACAAAGTCCAGCTAGCCTCAAAGCTATAGTGTGCCAAGGATCCAGTTACACCGAGTTGTTGGTCAGGATACTAAGTAAATCAGGAAACCAGCTAGGCAGCCAGAACAGACGCTTCACCTGTTTTCACTGTGCCACTAGTCAGTGCAGTTGAAAGCCTATCTAATGCTTGTAGATCATCTGTAGTGCAGCTTCCTTGCATCAGTAAACCGTTGATCTGACGTTCTTGGTCGGTGGATAAGCATCCAGCTTCTAAAGCAGCTTCAACGATGACTCGAATCGACATAGGGGTACCTCAACGCTTAATTCACATCATGGATCCCAAGTTCAATGTTCTGGGTGATCCTGATCACGAAAAATCTACGCTGTTCTGCCGATTTTAGTCAGCTCACGAGTAATAACATCACAGGTGGGAGTGTGTCTAGAAGCGTCTTAGCAGTTGGGTTCCGTAACAAGCGATTGGGTTCTATGCTAGCTAGCCTATGACGGTTAGATCCTGCGGCGATCGGATCCTGTGTGGGGTTCTGGGATTGAATTTTGATATCCAGAGGTATTCTAGGACCCTCGAGGATCCCACCTATCCTGGTGAACCCAGTTAGAGGGATCCTGGTTGAACAGCTAGATTGAACAGCTAGATTGAACAGCTAGATTGAACAGCTAGATTGAACAGCTAGATTGAATAACTAGATTGAACAGCTAGATTAAACATTCAGGCCGGCTGAAGACCTAGCGACTGATCCTGAGTCCACTGAGTACAGGTTGAATTAGACCCTCAGACGCGACAGGCATTTTGACATCGTAAAGACGAGTTGCATACTCCGCCACCATCCGATCTGTGTTGAAGACGGGGTTTAAGGTCTTCATTGCCATTTTCACCCGTGCTAACCACTGACAGGGGATCCCCTTCTCATCACGGGAGTAAAAGAGGGGAATCACCTCGTTTTCTAGGCGGTCATAGAGAGAATTAGCATCAAGCTCATCTTGCTCAGCCGGATCTAAACCATCAACAGCTTCACCGATAGCCCAACCGTTTTGGCCGTTGTACCCTTCTGGCCACCAGCCATCTAAGACAGACAAGTTCAGTCCACCGCTATAGCCCACTTTCTGACCGGAGGTCCCTGAGGCTTCTAGAGGTCGGCGAGGATTATTCAACCATACGTCCACCCCTTGAACCATCGTGCGGCCAACATAGGCATCATAGTTTTCAATAAAGGCAATGCGATGGCCGACCTTGGCATCATTAGCCCACTCAACAATGCGTTGAATCAATTGCTTGCCACCATTGTCACGTGGATGAGCTTTACCCGCGAAGACAATCTGAACAGGCCTCTCCGGGTTAGTCAAAATCCGCATAATCCGGTCTAAATCTTGCAGGATCAAAGTACCCCGCTTGTAGGTACTAAACCGGCGTGCGAACCCGATGGTCAGGATCCGTGGCTCTAATAATTCGCCTACAGCCTGGATCCGATCATCAGACTCCTGTCGATTGCGCCGAGACTGAAGAACACGATGGCGAGAGAAGGAGACCAACCGCTCTCGTAAAGCCTGCTTACACTGCCACAATTCTGCATTGGGGATCCGATCGACGTTAGCCCACATCTCAGGATCCGATATCCGCTCAATCCAATCGACGCCCAGGTAACGCTTATACAAATCGGCAAACAGAGGCGCCACCCAAGTGCGGGCATGAACTCCATTGGTAATCGACGTGATTGGGACTGATTCTGCCGATTGACCTGAGTAGAGAGACTGCCACATGTGGCGAGAGACTTCACCGTGTAGCTTGCTCACTCCATTAGCAGCGCGAGCGTAGCGTAGTGCCAGGACCGTCATATTGAACTGTTCCCAGGCATTGCCAGGATCCCGAGACCCCAGTTGCAGGAACGCTTCACGGGAGAGGGATAACTGAGGCCAATAGGTTGCGAAGAATGGATCCATTTCGTCCGGACTAAAAGCATCATGGCCGGCTGGAACTGGTGTATGAGTCGTGAAAATACACTTGTCCCGCACGTTGTCTTCGGCTTCAACTCGATGGATCCCTTGGCTGAGCTGTTCTCGGAGGAGTTCGAGGGTTAAGAAAGCAGCGTGGCCTTCATTCATGTGGTAGACCGACGGATCCAATCCCAACTGGCGCAGGAGTCGGACGCCACCAATGCCTAACAGCACCTCCTGAGCGATGCGAGTGTCTTTGTTGCCACCGTATAAGTGAGCTGTAATCCAGCGGTCAACTGAATCATTCTCGGGTAGGTCAGTGTCTAGCAGATAGAGGGGAACTCGACCCACATCAACCCGCCAGACCCGAGCTTTCACGGTCCGTTGCCGCATGATCACTTCAACAGTAAGGAGAGTCCCATCGGGATTTTTAACCGGCGTGACGGGCAGTTGGCTGAAATCGGCCTCATCGTAATGTTCCTGTTGCCAACCACTTGCATCTAGAGATTGACGGAAATAGCCTTGGCGGTAGAGCAGACCTACGGCCACCATTGGGATTCCTAGATCAGAGGCAGACTTGAGGTGATCAGCTGCCAACATCCCCAAACCACCAGAGTAGGTCGGTAAAGATTCGTGCAAACCATATTCGGCACAGAAGTAGGCGACAGGTTTTTGCCAGCTCACAGACTGCATGTTGTGGCGAGCCCAGGTATCGTCTGCGGTCATGTATTGATGAAAAGCTTCGACGGTTTTGCGAATAGTGGCCCGGTAGTTCACATCTGTAGCCAAGGCTGCTAGCCGCAAGTAGGACACCTCAGATAACATCCGCACAGGATTATGCCCACAGGCTTGCCAGGTCACCGGATCCATCTCGCGGAAGAGTGTTAGGTGATCGTCATTCCAGGTCCACCAATAGTTATGGGCAATGTCACATAGGGGAGCTAATGCCTGGGGCAATACCGGACATAATTCGGGATCTGCTGGCATCATTGTTGCTGGCATCATTGGCGACGTGTTCATATACCACCTGCTATTGCTAAGCTGAGCTTTATCCAAAAAAATGATTTAACTCATATCCTCCAAATATTATGGAAAGAGATACCAATTTCAGGCTTAGGTTTCATGGAATCTATAGAATCAGATTCAGCTACGAAACAGGCCAGAGAATAGATCAAGGATCCATCTAATCCCCTAGTACAGAAGGGATCCGTAGAGTTGGGCGAATCCCAAAATGATAAAGGTTCTACCTTCTAAACATTTAGTTACAGACTTCTAAGGATCCTGGTTTTCCTTATACTTAAATGGACGAGTTAAACAATGGACCCGCAGGCTCTAAATCTTAAGAGATATCTTAGATATTAAGAGTAAATGCCTGTGAGTTCGAGGCAGTGGAGTGATTAGCTTAAGGGTATCAACTGCGCATCAGAGTTGGTTTTTCTTAGGGTGAAGGGTGATAAGCTTACGAGCTAAGGATCCATGCAGTTCTCAGTTTTGACTACTCGGATTTCAGTTTTGGCCACTCGGATCCTGCTTTTGACCTTCAGCCTAAGTGTTAGGATCCATGACCATGAATCAGCCCGATTTGAATAAAGGGATTGAACCCGATAGTTGTTTCTATCTTCAAAATGCTGTGGGCGGTCAGGGATAGGATCCGTTAGTGGTGGGAGAGTTACCGCCTGATTTGGTCGTTGAAGTTGATATCGCGAGTCGGTCAGAAAGTAAGTTGAAGATTTACGAGGCCATGGGTGTGCCTGAGATCTGGATCTATCGACACGAGCGGTTGGTGATTAAACAGTTACAGGCTGGTCAGTATATCGACACGGTCATGAGTAGGGTGTTTCCGTTAGTCGGGGTTGATCAATTGAATGAGTGGTTGCAGCGGCGACAAACAGGTACAGATCTGACTGTGGTGCGAGCTGTTAGATTATTCTGTCGTCAATGTTAATCAACGGTTGCACTCACCGGTCAGCAAGATGGACCTAAAAAGAAGCCTAGCCCATTGGCTTGCTGATTCACTATGCAACGACAAAACGGATCCGTTCAATCAAAGAAGGTCACTATGGGATAGGAGAAACGAATCCGTTCAATCAAAGAAGGTCACCATGGGACGGGAGAACGGATCCATTTGATCAAGGAAGGTCACTAGGGAACGGGAAAACGGATCCGTTTGATCACAGAAAGTCACTAGGGAACGGGAAAACGGATCCATTTGATCACAGAAAGCCACTAGGGCGCGGGAAAACGGATCCGTTTGATCCTGACCTACACCGCTCAATGCTCAAGGGATGAGTTTGTTGCAAACGTGCAGCTTCAAGATTCAGTCATTCCAGTCATTCGGAGGCTGTTAGTGATTGCTGAAGCAGCAAGGCGGGTTTCAGACACAACCCGGCAGGCATTACCGAACGTTTCTTGGCAAGACATCAACGGAATGCGAAATCGGTTGGTGCATGAATATAACGATGTCAACCTCAACATTGTCTGGGATGTGGTGCAGTCTGAGATACAACCTTTAATTGAAGAACTGAAATCGCAAATTCCTCCAGAACCGTAAGGATAGTGGGAGCTCTACGTCAGGAGGAGGTACACGGCGATGGCGTCTAAAGTCCCGGACTCTGGTGTGCCAAGCCTCTCTAGGATTCAACAAGGCCGCCCAGTAAAAGATCCAACAGCTTCTAGCTAGAATCAGCAGCGAATCAGGTCCAAAATTTGGGTATGTAAGGATCCTCCACAAGAGGTGAGTAAACTCCCGCCAGTGAGGATCCTGTGCCGCTGTCCTTCTAGGTTCGAAACTTGCCCCCCCGCTTCTTCAACACAGGGGACTAGCGCCGCAATATCCCAAGGTTGCATTACCGTATCAATCGCAGCCTGGATCTTCCCCCGACAAACCAGAGCATGTTGAGAACAATCTCCGCAGAACTTGAATCGGCCACTGGCTTGAATCACTTGCTCTAGGGCATACGGATCCTTGTCCAGTATTGGGATAAGCGTCGTATTATGCAATCCTGAGGCTGATAGGGTGGCATCTGCCATACTTGTTGAAGTCTTTACTTGAACTTTCACCGGCTCAGCTTGTTTGGCTTTGAACCAGCACCCTAATCCCTTAGCGGCGTAGATGGTTTCCTGTGCTACCGGCAGATGAATGACCCCTGCAATGGGATCGGTGTCATCCACTAGACCAATCAATGTTCCAAATAGAGGCACACCCAGGGTATACCAGCTGGTCCCATCCACCGGATCGAGGACCCACTGATACTGAGAGGATCCTGAGGTCTCTCCGAACTCTTCCCCCAGGATCCGATGGTGAGGATAAGCCGTTCGGATTTGGTCTCGCATAGCGGCTTCGGCTTGACGGTCCGCGACAGTGACCTCAGTGCCATCTGCTTTGAGGCTCACGGTGTGGTTCGTGTAGCGTGGCAAAATTTCCTGTTCGGCAACATGGGCTAACTCAAGTGCAAAGTCAAGCAAGGTCTGAAGGTCGGATTGAGCCACTGACGCTCCTCATAAATCTGTGGCCCTAATCATAGGCGACTTAGCCAGCGGTAAGGATCCTGCCAGGGATAGAGCCAGAGTCAGACTCTGCGGGTAAAATTCCAAATGCTGATTTGGCACAGTACGCATGACCCCTGAAGAGTTCATTGAGAAGTTCAAGGTCCTGTCGCGGAAAATTGACCGCTTGGGCGACATTGTGACTGAGTTCAGCCAGCAGGGGCAAGAGAAGGACGCACGGTTAGGTCATCATTTAGAGCGAGTGGCTGATACCGTGGAACGGGTGGCCCAGACTGTAGAACTCCAAGCCCAAGATCACTACTACACTTTTCATACCTCTAGCCCCGCCAAAGTGTCCACAACGGTACGACCGAATGAGCCTGCCTCTAGTCCAATGGCGGTGTCACCACAGCAGTATCAGGACCTCGTCCATCGCCTTGAGCGGTTAACAACCCTATTTGAAGCCTATCTAAATCAGAAGGAAGATGCCCAAGCCCATGCTCATCTACAACAGACGACTGCCTTGGCCCGCCTGAGCCGGATCCTAGAGCTCCTCATTGACCCCAAAGGATCCGGACTGGTCTTAGTAGATGCCCGAGCGCCCAAGGGCCAGTCCCAGCACCAACATGCCAAGGACTAGAAAAGGTTGGGCGCTGGCTTGATATTTAACATCGTTCTCCAACGGATCCCGCAGGAAGTACATGTCTTGAAACGTAATTTGAGGAATGACTAGCAGAGCCAAGAGGGATCCGTATAGTTGTAATCCTGCTCCCACTAAGAATGCCGCCATCCCAAATTGAAAGGAATCAATCATCAGTACGGAGATCCAGGCTGCCGTTTGGACACCAAAAGCAACTGGCAATGAGGATAAGCCCAGTTCGCGATCTCCTTCAACACTCTTGAAGTCATTAACGACTGCGATACCCAGGCCCGCTAAGCTATAGAGCAGTGTGAGAACGACGACCATTGCATTTAATTCACCAAAGAGAGCATGGCCTGCCCACCACGGTAACGCAATATAACTGGCTCCCAGGGCGTAGTTACCTAGCCAGCCGTTACGCTTCAGTTTTAATGGAGGCGCGGAGTATATGTAAGCGAGAAAGGATCCCAAAGCAGCGATAGCGGTGACGGAGGGGAACTCGTGGCCAACGTAGGTATCGAGGCCAAAGGCCAAGGCCAAGCCCGCGATCAGCAGGATCCAAATCTGCGCCATGACTCGCCACAGAGGAATCGCACCTGAGGGAATGGGGCGATAGGGCTCATTGATGGCATCAATTTCTTTATCGTAAAAGTCGTTCAGGGTTTGCGTGTAGCCAGCTAGAAGTGGGCCGGAGAGGATCATACAGGCCATCGAGAGACCGACGTTTTCCCATGTCCAGACATAGTGGCCGGAGGAGGCTGCCCCTGGAATTACCCCCCAGATCAACGGGATCCAGGTGACCGGCTTCATCAGCTGGAGGTGGATTTGCCAAATGGAGCGCTCTTCAACCTCACCCCCTTTCATCCCAAGCAATTGGCGGGCGCGATTGCCACTTTTTTTCGCAGAGTCTGTTGGATCCTGAGTGGAGGCTGGAGCGGCACTGGTAGAGGGGTCTGACATCGGATCCGTGGGGGATAGATCCTGGGGATTGGGGTCAGTCATGGAGCTGGCTAGGTAAAGTCGCTTCTCATTGTGACTCAAAACGGGTGACTCAGATGGTTAGACAGAGGAGAGCAAAGCGAAAGGATCCCACGGCAGCATCTGTTCACCACCTCAGACTGTTGAACACTCTGGACTCAAAAGTGCAGAAGGAGAGATCCTTGAAATTGTACGAGTTGCTTGGGGTGGGCGTGACCTTCAGGGCAAAAGTGCGGTAGCGCTAGGTCTTTGCCAGGCAGGATGACAAGGATCCCGACTGGGCCAATGGGTCAGTAATCTATTTTGCTAAGGATAGGACCGCCCCTTCCAGACTCCCCCGGATCCTTGCCAGTGTTTCAACGCGGAATTGATTGTCATTAGCATGTACAACAGTGCTACTCCCGGCAGAAGTAGGGCCTCAAGGATTGAACGACGGTAAACAGTTAACGTAGGTCTGTAAGCCATCATCATCAGGATCCAGGCCGTCCCAGCGAACAGGATCCCAATCGCATGGTTGAACACCAAGCCCCAGATGAGGCCGAGGGGAGGGATCAGATAAATCACGGTCATGCCTAACACGGTCCCCATCAGCAGTAGAGGAGAGTAGTTCAATTGTGTATAAGCCGTGCGAGCCACCATACCCCAGATATCCGCGAGTTGAGGGTAAGGGCGGAGACTGCGAGTGGTTTCGGTTAAACCTAGCCAGAGCCCGCGACGACCAGAAGAAGATTGGGATCCTTTAATAGCCGCCGCTAGGGAACAGTCATCAATTAGAGCAGATCGAATGCGAGCGAGTCCACCTATGCGATTCAGTGCAGACTGGTGTAGAAGAATGCAACCTCCTGCTGCTGCTGCCATAGGATGATCCGGTTGATTCACCTGTCTAAATGGGTAGAGCTTTTGAAAAAAGAAGACGAAGGCCGGGATCAGCCACCGTTCCCATATCGATTCACAGCGGAGTAACACCATCCAGGACACCAGGTCTAAGTGATCCTGTTCTGCTTTCAACACCAGTTGTGTCAGGCTACTGTCAGTGTGTTGAATATCAGCATCCGTCAAAAGCCAGTAGTCCGGATCCTGTTGAATGCCAGCGGTAACCCCCTGGGCCATTGCCCAAACCTTCCCCGACCATCCCGAGGGCAACGGATCCCCTCTCATCACCGTTAACCGCTCAGTCCGTTCAAAGCCAGCTGCAATTGCTTGGGCTACCATCGCGCTATCATCTGTGCTGCGATCGTCAACCAGAATAATGTGAAAGGATCCGGGATAGTCCTGGCATAACAAGGATCCTAAGGTTTGAGGCAACACATCTGCTTCATTACGAGCCGGGATCACAGCACAGACAGAGGGCCATGGATCCGGATCCGGTTTAGAGGCCAGAGTGTCAAGCTCGAGGCGTTGATCAGCTAGCCAGAAGGATCCTCGCCCGATCAGCAGGCCAATCCAGATGCACAGGGATAAGCCACTTAACAGAGTTAATATCATCGAATCAACATTAATCCAAGGAACTCAGCACTAATTAAGTTAATTTGCAAGGGGTCTAAAGTCAAAGCCAGTGCCGGAGGTTGAACCTGGTTGAACAGTAACAAGAACATTTGCCATATCCCGATCCCCTGATGGTAAAAAGCGGATGTCGCCAGAAGCTCCATTGGGAACCGTAAACTCGGTTTGATTCAAAGTAGCCAGAATCTGGGCCCGTTCAGGACGATTGGCCTCTTGGATAGCCGTGAGTAGCACTGAAGTAGCATCGTAGGCGAGGGCAGTACGCCAACTCACCTGTCCACCCCAAAACGTCGCAGCCTGCTGCGCAAACGGTTGATACTGGGTCACTCCAGGATGCCACGGGATGGCAACCGTAAGTCCAACAGCTGCCGCCCCACCCTCTTGCAATGTCGCAAAACTGAACAAGACATCTCCTCCCACAACGGGTAGTGCTGGAGACTGAGTAGCATTGGCTTGTAACACTGCCCGCGCTTGAACAGCAGTTTCGTTGTTGGGAGCCAGAAAGAGAGCTTGTGCTGCCCGAGACTGCGCTGTTTGTAGGGCCGTAGATGCATTGAAGTCACTAGCACCAAAGTCAAATTCTGTGACGACTTCCCCGCCCTCACTACTCAGGGTTGTCGCAAACGCATTTCGCAAACTGGTGCTGTAGGAACTCTGGGGATTGTAGAATATTGCCACTGCCGTCAAGTTCAAGTGTTGCAAGACATAGCGAGCCATCTGAGTCCCGGCTAGTTGATCAGACGGAACCGTACGGTAAATGGCATCCCCCAGAGCACTGATAGTTGTACTGGTGCTTGTCGACGAAATCATGGGCAGCCCTGAGGCTTGATAGACTGCAGCGGCGGCCTCGGTTGCTCCACTGGAGTTGTGGCCAATCACACCCAAAATATCGTCTCGATTAACGAGAGCTTGGGCGAGTGTCGGAGCCGTACTGGCAGTGTCCCCATCATCAGCAATGAGAATTTGGATCCCTTGTCCATCGATCCCGCCTGCATTGATCCACTCGTCTTGAGCTTGAGCCACTCCACGTAACGTTTCTTTGGCTCGGTCTGGGTTGGTCGAGACGGGGACAACGACCGCTACGTTAAGCGTGTTACCTTGCTGCCTCGCCCGGGCGTTATTTAGATAGATTAAACTCTCAGGATCATTACGATCCTCTTGTTGAGCAAGCTCTAGCAACCGAATCGCAACCGTAATATCCTCTTGCGCCAGTTGGTCAATCCCCAGTGATTTACTTGGGGCTCTGGAATTAGGGAACAGTTGGGTTTCACCTGTGCTGAGGGTTATTCCGGCCCCGGAGCCAGCCTGAGCATCACTTTGACTTGGGGTAGAAGTGACTGGGGCATTGGCGGGGGGATTAGTAGTAGGACTCTGAGAACTGGGGCCTGCGGATGTGGAGGTCTGACTGGGGGTGAATGGGCTGGAATTGCGTGGATTGAGAAAGAAATAGAGTCCACCGGCGGCGGCTAGGGTGATGGCAATGTAGACGATAGGAGGCGGTCCTTTACGCGGGTGAGTCATTGATCTAACTCCAAGATCTCCAAGATCAATTCAAGACCATAACGGACAAGATGCCGATGAACCCACCAAATACAACGTAATAGAGAGTAGGTACCAATACCTTACGGATTAGAACACCTTCTAACCCACCCAGACCCACAGTTGCTTCCGCCGCCACGATATTGGAGACACAAACGATATTACCCGCTGAGGCTCCCACACATTGCAACGCTAAGACAATCGCTGTGGTGACCCCAATCTGAGTTGCGACTCCAAACTGAAACAAGGCGAACATGATATTACTGACCGTTACACTCCCCGCCACGAAGGCTCCGATCAACCCCACCCAAGGGGCGAAAAAGGGCCAAGTCTGTCCCGATAAGCTTGCCATCGTATCTGCCAACGTGAGAGGCATACTCTCTAGTCCAGCTTGGTTGACCCCTGAGTTAATAAAAACACGCGCCGTCAGAACAGCGGATCCTAGTGCCAACGCCGTTTTCTGCAACATGGGAAAGGCACTCAGTGTTGCTTGCTTCAAGGACTGGGGTTGCATGTTTTGAATAAAGTAGGTGGCTACCACAACTATGATGAAAACCGTTGCCGGCAAGTAGAGCGGTTGGACAGTGGAGGTCAGTTCAGTCCCTAAAATATTGCTCCAGCTTAACTTCACCGCTTGAAACCAACCTCGAATGGGTAAGACTTCCAACCGAGTCAGGATCAACAGAGCACTAAGTAACACGTAGGGTAGCCAAGCTTTCCAAGCCATCATGCGGTGAACGGGTGTCTCATTGGTTTCCACTTGAGGACCGGACCAAGCTGCTGGCCACTGATCAGGGGTAGGGAAATCCCAGGTGGTTTTCGGGGTCAGGATCCGATACCGCGCGGCGGGCACAATGATGGATAACCCGACTAAGCCCCCCATCAATGACGGAAACTCTGGTCCGAGAAAGTATGCTGTCAAGGTGTAGGGAATTGTGAACGCGGCGCCAGCTAACAGAGCAAAGGGCCACGCCGCCAATCCTTCCCACGGTGATTGCCGCTCCCCAAATCCTGCCGTTAAGGCCATCACCAACACTAGCGGGAGAAAGGTCCCAATCACACCATGGGTCAGCCCTGCCCATTGACCAATCGTGGCGATGTATTCCGTTTGGGTTAGCCCCTGCTCGCTGAGATAGTGTTGAACGGCTGGGACACCTTCTAAACCAGCATTGATGCCAATGAGCAATGGAGTTCCAACTGCACCAAAGGTGGATGGGGTACTTTGAATGACCAACGCGGCGATAACTGCAGCCATAGAGGGGAACCCGACTGCCACGAGCAAGGGAACTGTAATCACAGCCGGTGTCCCGAAGCCAGAGGCTCCTTCAATCAGACTGCCAAATAACCATGCAATAATAATGACTTGTACCCGGCGATCAGGGGAAATGCCTAATAAACTTTGACGAATGACAGTGATGGCCCCCGACTCTCGGAGCGTATTCAATAACAGGATTGCGCCAAAAACAATGTATAGAATCTCGCCAGCAGCAATGATCCCTTGAAGACTGGACGCAGCGACTTGAACGAAGGGAACCCGCCAGATCGAGAGTGCTAGGAGGGCTGTAACCAGATACGTAACTGGCATCGCCTGATCAGCAGGGCGCCTTGCCACAACAAGAAGCAGGAATACGGTTGCGATGGGGATTAATGCGACCAAAAAGTAGAGAAGCTGTGTCATCGGTCCGTACGGGTAAACAAGCGGTCATCGATCCTGTCGCACACCTTGAACAGGAGAGTCCTTTCTAACGTAGTGACCTCAGTTGATCCCGAGGATCCAAAGCATCTCTTAATCCGTCCCCTAGCAAGTTGAAACAGAGTGAACTGAGGATAACCAAAACAGTAGGCGCAATCACCAAATGGGGGTATAACACAATAATAGAAGCATTAGTTGCTAGAGACAGCATATTCCCCCAGGACGGATCCGGTTGTTGAATGCCCAGCCCGATCAAACTTAAGACGGATTCAGCGGCAATGAAACCTGGAATGGCTAAGGTCGCTGAAATCACGACATACGTGGCAGTTTGAGGAACAATGTGGCGCACCATGAGATACCCTGCTTTTCCCCCAGCCACCCGGGCGGCTTGCACAAAATCCCGTTCGCGCAACGACAACACTTGACCTCGAATCACACGAGCGAGTCCTGCCCAACTAATTAGAGAGGTGATGAGAATAATAATGATGAAGCGTTCTGAATTTGAAAACGGGACATTAGTGAGCGGGTTAACTTGTAAAATAGCAGCCAGAGAGACTAGTAGATAAAGACTAGGGACGGACATCAAAACCTCCGCCAGACGCATCAAGACGGTATCCACACCGCCCCGGAAGTAGCCTGCAATGGATCCGATCAACAACCCCAAGGGAAATGACACAGCAATCCCTAACACGCCTACGAATAGACTAATCCGACCGCCAAAGATCAAACGACTCAGGTAGTCTCGGCCTTGATCATCGGTGCCCAATATATTGAACGGGGCCGGTGGATCCGGAGCTTCAGGATTTAAATTGACAGTCCCGATCAGATGCCGATTACTCTCTATCAGACCTAACCAGCGGTAGGAGGATCCTGGAGCTATCAAACGGATCCCCGCCGGATACTCTCGATTGACAACTAGGGGACGCTCCCCGGTCTCTAGATCGACAGGACCTTGAGTCGTGGGATACACATGCGGGCCTAACCAGGTACCCGTTTCACTCCGCCAATAGATCTGTGTTATCGGTAATAGGGATCCGCCTGACTGTGAGGTTAAGGGTGGGTAGGGGGCGAAAAAGTTAGCACCGATTATGGCAATGTAGAGACACAGGAGAACAATCCCCCCAAACCGAGCCAGAGGGTTCCGTAGTAAAGTCTGCCACCAGGACATAGATATGCTCAGCTGAACAACACCTATCAACGTAGCAGAGGGAGTCGGGCGGACTTTACTTTGAACCACAACCAAGATCTGAGGACATTTTACATGGCTGTCATTGGAGAAAAGAGCGCTCGGGTTGCACTGGTGGTAGGGGCTAATCGAGGTATTGGTTTAGAATTTGTACGGCAATTATTGATGATGCCCCAATTTGAAACGGTGTGGGCGACTTACCGTACACGAGAATCGGCAACAAAGCTCATGGAAATGGCAAGGTCAGACCTAGGCAAGGGAGAGCGCCTGCGGTGTTTGTCGATAGATGTGGTGGACGAAGAGCAGATCGCGGCGGGTATCGCTACCATGGAACAGCACACCAAGCAACTGCATCTAGCTCTTAACTGCGTCGGTATATTGCATGATGGCAGGATGCGCCCTGAAAAAGGGATCCGACAGTTGGAGATGGAGCAATTGACTCGTTATTTTCAGGTCAATAGTATTCCCTTAGCCCTGCTAGCCAAGTATCTTTTTCCCCTATTCAAACACAGCGATCGTAGTGTGTTTGCCAGCATTTCAGCCAAAGTCGGCAGCATTGGTGATAACTTTTTAGGAGGATGGTACGGTTACCGAGCCTCAAAAGCGGCGTTGAATATGTTGATGCGCACAGCAGCGATCGAATACCGTCGCAAGAGTCCTGAAACCATTGTCGTTACGCTGCATCCTGGCACTACCGATACCCAATTATCCGAACCGTTCCAAGCCAATGTTCCCCCCGAGAAGCTCTTTTCAACTGAACGTACCGTTATTCAATTACTGGATGTGATTGCCGGATTGAAGCTGGAAGACAGCGGTCAGTTTTTCAATTGGGATGGCCAGCCTCTACCTTGGTGACTATCGGTACCTTGAACAATAGGTTCATTCACTCATTCAAATCTCAGTGTCAGACCGATTCTAAGGCAATATGGTTCGGTCCTCGATCTCAACCCATCGCCAAGGATCCGTGTGACTTACTCTGGGGTAGACCTGCCAGACATGAGCAGGCAGAGATGAGCAGGTCAACCGTTGATTGAGTATTATCCAAGATCCTGTTCACTAAGCCATGTAAAGCAGCATTAAGAAATGCGTGCTCTCATCAATGGATGCAACAGGGCTGTTAATGTTGATGTACAAGCTTAATATCTGGAAAGGTTATCTCTCATGAAAACATCAACGAAAAAACATCTTGGCCAATCCATCGAAATGACAATCCTATTTGTGGGCATGGCTGCCGCTGTTGTTCTGTTCACGGCTTCCCGTCTGAATCTGGGCTAACTTGGATTACATTGCATTGAATCGCATTGAATCATCAAGTCTACTGGTCCAGGATCCTTCAGCCATCGCCAGGTGTCAGGATCCTGTTTTTGTGAAAGAGGCTAAAGACCGGATCCTTAGAGACGACTCAGGAGCTCTTGTTTCTTCTGCAGAAATTCTTCTTCTGAAATTACACCTTGTTCTTTGAGTTTACCCAACCGTTCTAGAGACTGAAAAATCTCTCCGGCCTGGTTAGTGGTCGACTTATCTTTTTCTAAATCAGAGGCATAAGACTTCCCTCGTTCAAATGCACTCTCATAGGCCTTCTTTGCTTCATTCGGATCAAACCCAGATAGATTGCCTGAGGTTGAAAAGTAATTAATTGCCACCTGTCCAACTGCATAAGTCGAAGCTCCCGACGTGAGCGCCATTGAGGCCCCACCCAAAATAGTACCGATCCCAGGGATCCCTTTAACTAAGCTAGCTCCTAACCGAGCAATCGTGGTCCCTGTGATGGCTGAAACGAATGCTTTTCCGGTTGATTGAGAGTATTCCACATCATAGACTAGGGCTAACTCTTTCAACATGTCCAACTGAATCGCCGTGACCGCGGCAAAATCCACCAAAGGGATCGGAATCAAGCCTGCCCCCATTGCCCAAATCACGTGAGACCGGATCACGGCTTCAGCTGCATGTCGACTCATAATTCACCTATCGAAACTGGGATGACTCTACTATAGAGACTACAGGGACGACTTGAGATCTGAAAGGGAGTCGGTCATTAGAGACTGCAGGGATGATTAGAGATCTGCAAGGGAAGAGGTCATCTTAAAAAGAAATGCCATACTCCACCAGTCTGACTGAGGTGATGCTAATCTAATCACTGCCCTCTCTTCGTGCTTACCCCTAAAATTTGCCCATCTAACGTAGCCACTCCAACTAAGCAATTAAACTCAACGCGACAGGATTTATATCCTTAAGGTAAGTGGGCAAAGTATAAACAGTTGCTCGGTAAGGGGTATTTAGGATTGCCTCTTTAATTCCAGTATTAGGGTAAAACCTTAATAGTGACTTGGATCCGGATAGATATCAAGCTTTATCCATCAGACGTGTCTTTCGAATAGTGATTAGGGTGGTAGACAATCTTGAATTAGTTGATCGTCTCGTCGGATAGTGGACCTGTCCTAAGGATCCTGTTATGAAATCTGCCCGAATTTTAGTATTAGCAGCTGGATCATTGTTACTAGGATCCTGTCAGTTGTTGGCTTCATTGCAGGGGGGGGGACCTCAGGGGCCTCCTGGGGCTGGGCAGCAGGGTCCCCAGGCTACACCTGTCGGCATTGGGCAAGTTGAAACTGCTGTAGTGCAGGATGCTTCCCTGTTCATTGCTAGCTTGGACTCTCGGGAAGCCGCGACGATTCGACCTCAAGTCAGTGGACAAGTAACCGATGTATTTGTGCAGCTAGGGGATCCTGTTGCTCAGTCCACGCCACTGTTTAATATTGATGCAGCTCTGCAGCAAGCCAGTATTGCCAGTAGTTCTGCCGCTATTGAAGTTGCTGAGGCTAATCTGGAAGCGGCGAGGCAAAGCGTTCAAGCAACGAGAGCAGATGTCGCCGCCCGAGAAGCTGAACTTGAATTTATTAACAGCAAAGCGGCTCGTGACCAACAACTGTTTGAAGAGGGTGTTATCGTTCGCCAGGATATGGAAGCTAGTGAACGGGACCTAATTCAAGCTCAAGCCAGCCTAGCTACCTTAGAAGAGCAGATATTAGCCCAAGAAGCTGCAGTCGTTCAAGCACAGAAAGCTCTAGAGCAGGCCCAAGCCAATGCAGCTGAGCAAGAGGTGCAGTTATCCTACTATGAGGTACTGGCTCCGCTAGCAGGTACACTGGGGGATGTTCTGGTTAAAGCGGGTGACTACGTGACCCCTCAGACCATGCTGACCACCATCATTCAATCAGATACCCTTGAAGTTGAGATCAACATCCCACTCGAACGAGCCCCTCAATTGACCATAGGGACCCCCATCGAGCTACTAGATCAAAACGGTCAAGTGATTGATGTCAGTCAAATTTCCTTCATTGCTCCTCAGGCGAATCCTGGTACTCAATCGGTACTAGCCAAGGCTACCTTTGCCAATGCAGCCGGCCTCCGGGCTTCTCAGTTTATCCGCACCCGGGTCATCTGGTCAGAATCGCCTAGCCTTGTTATCCCCTTTTCAGCAGTATCGCGTCTAGCGGGTCAAACATTTGTGTTTACCGTACAACCGAACCCAGACAGTGGCTCATCTGAGGGACCTCCATCTCAGTTAGCCGTTCAGCGGCCTGTGAGGTTGGGAGAACTTCAAGGTAATCAATATCAAGTGCTTGACGGCGTTTCAGCAGGCGAAGAAATTGTAGTTAGTGGTCTCCAGAAGATCTTTAACGAAGCTCCCATCATCAACGAAGAGCTAATGCAGCAAGGAGGACCTGGTGGTCCTAGTGGGCCAGAAGATTCTAGTGGTAGTAGCTAAGGATCCTGGTTACTGTTCGTTTGGTTGTGACCTGCCCAATCTTGTGAGTGTGATCAATGTTTGTCAACACGTTTATCCGTCGTCCTGTACTCGCAACAGTCTGTTCCTTGGTGGTGGTTTTGCTGGGATTAGTCTCAGCTATCTCATTACCAATCGACTACTATCCCGCCGTCACTCCACCTCAGGTGTTGGTGCAAGCCAACTACACAGGCGCGAGTGCTGAGGTCGTCGAGACAGCCGTAGCGAACATCCTCGAACAGACTATCAATGGTGTTGAGGGGATGAAGTACCTCAGTTCTGTGAGTTCAAGTGATGGCAGCTGCCAAATTACTGTAACCTTTGATTCTTCACGTGATCTCGACACAGCTGCGATTGATGTTCAAAACCAAATCTCCCGTGTTGAAGCTCAGCTCCCGAGCGAAGTCATCCGCAATGGTCTTGTGGTTCAGAAATCAGGGGGAGACAACATCGTTCAGTTTGTCAGCATTACCTCGGAGGCAGGCGAGTATGATACCACCTTCATTAGTAACTATGCTGATCTGTACATCCGAGATGCCCTGAAGCGAGTTAACGGGGTCAGCAACGTCCAAATCTTTGGGGAACGGAAGTACGCGATGCGGATCTGGCTGGATCCAGTACAGTTGGCCACACGTCAATTGACTAGTCAGGATGTAGTAAGCGCGATCCAGTCTCAAAACATTCAAGTTGCAGCTGGTCAAATAGGCCGTCCACCGGTTCCAGAGGATCAAGGCTATCAGTTAGCTGTGTTAGCAAAAGGACGTTTAGAAACAGCTGAAGAGTTTGCTGATATTGTTCTTCGAGCAGATCCTGACGGATCCATTGTCAAACTAGGTGACGTGGGCCGAGTGGAGCTGGGGGCAGAAAGCTACGACACCCGATTCAAGATTAATGGAACGGATGCTGTTGGGTTGGGGATTACAGCTTTATCAGATGCCAACTCACTTGAAATAGCGCGAGGGATCCGGGAATCAATGGCGGAGCTGTCTGAAACCTTTCCCCCAGGCATGCTTTACAAAATCCCGTACGACACCTCAAAATTTATTCGTTCTTCAATTGAAGAAGTCATCGTTACTCTCATTCAAGCCATCCTATTGGTGGTTCTAGTCATCTTTGTCTTCCTCCAAGACTGGCGCACCACCATCATTCCAGCCATCACGATTCCAGTCTCGTTAACAGGTGCTTTCCTGTTCATGAGTGCGTTTAACTTCTCAATCAACACCTTAACCATGTTTGGAATCACCTTAGCCACAGGGCTGGTGGTGGATGATGCCATTGTGGTGGTTGAGAATATCGCTCGCTACATCCAAGAAGAAAACATGCCGCCCTTTCAAGCTGCTACTAAAGCCATGGGCGAGATTGTGGGTGCACTGATTGCTACAACGTTAGTCCTATTCGCGGTCTTTGTGCCTGTAGCCTTTTTCCCCGGTACGAGCGGCAAAATATATCAACAGTTTGCCCTCACCATTGTATTTGCCGTGGGGATTTCAACGTTCAATGCGTTGACACTAGCCCCTTCGCTATCTGCCTTAATTCTGAAACCCCAAGAGACCAGCAACGTTCTTCTCAGGGGTCTGGAATGGATGATCACCAGGCTCCGCCAGCTGTACGGATGGATCCTGTCGGGGTTGATCAAGCTGCGATTTCTCGTCGTTCTCTTCTTTATTGGATGTCTCTACCTGACCTATCAGCTCTATCAGATAGTGCCCACAGGTTTCGTGCCGATTGAGGACCAAGGATACTTTATTACTTTCATCCAGGGGCCTCCCGGTGTATCACTAAACTACACGCAGAATGTGATTGATCAGGCGTCCGGAATCCTGAGGCAGAAACCTGAAGTCGAGGAAATTGTCTCTGTGGGCGGGTTCAGCTTTACAGGCCAATCCCCTTCAAGTGCACTGATCTTTTCGACCTTGAAACCGTGGGAGGAGCGCCAGAGGCCTGAACAAAAAGCAGGTGGTCTGGTCAATAGCTTACGAGGTCCGTTCCTAGGAGGTATGAGCGAGTCACTTGTGATTCCCATTGAGCCACCGCCGATTCAAGGCTTAGGTACAGCGGGAGGATTTCAATTTCAGCTCCAGGGCAAGACGTTGAATGATTTTGATACGTTGGAACAAGTCAGTAAGACCGTTTTCTTCGTGGGGGGACAACGTCCTGAAATTCAGGTCAATCCCCCGACCTTCTCCGCTGGTAGCCCGCAGCTAGAGGTCTCGATTGACCGAGAAAAAGCTCAGCTTCTAGGGGTCTCAACTACAGAAATATTCAATACTTTGCAAACCTTGCTGGGTAGTACATACGTCAACAACTTTGACACATTCAATCGTAATTACCGTGTGTTCGTGCAGGCCGATGAAGCTTTTCGTTCCACGCCTGATGCGATTAATCAGTTTTATGTCCGAACTCGGACGGATGAGATGATTCCTTTGAGTGAGTTGGTTTCGGTCGAGTCAGTGTCTGGCCCATCAGTGATTAACCATTACAACCTCTTCCGTTCCGTATCGATTGAAGGATCCGCCAACCCAGGTTTTAGTTCCGGTCAGGCCATCACAGCGATGGAGGAGGTGGCTGAGCAGGTCTTACCTAGAGGCGGTATGGGCTATGAATGGACAGGGATCTCATTGGAGGAGATTGAATCCTCAGGTCAAGCTACCTTCATCTTTGGATTAGGGTTAGTCTTTGTTTTCTTAATCCTAGCGGCTCAGTACGAGAGTTATGTGGATCCGTTAATCATTCTGCTTGCTGTTCCTTTGGCCATTCTAGGGGCGTTGGGGGCACAGCTGATGCGAGGTCTGCAAAATGACATTTTCTGCCAGGTGGGGTTGGTCATGCTAATCGGGCTAGCGAGTAAAAACTCTATCTTGATTGTTGAGTTCGCTAATCAGCTTCGACAAGAAGGACTCTCCATTGTGGAGGCTGCTCGACAAGCTTCAGTGATTCGATTCCGAGCCATTTTGATGACTGCTTTTAGTTTCATTCTAGGAGTCCTACCCCTTGCTCTAGCAACTGGAGCTGGCGCAGGGAGTCGACAGTCCCTAGGAACAGCTGTCTGCGGTGGCATGTTAGTGGCAACCATTTTGAGTTTGTTCATTGTGCCAGTGCTCTACATTGTCATCAAGTCAATTCAGGATTGGTTGACCCCTGGATCCAAGTCAGGAAACCAGTCAGGCCACCAGTCAGATAGCGATCGCAGTGATAACACAGATGATGATTACTCAGGATCCTCTTCTCGTAATGGGAATTCAGCCACTCCAACACCGGACTCTCGTACACCCGTACTAGGTTCAGCCGACCGAGTGTAGGCCTATTTGCCAATACAGAACTGGCTGAAAATCCGGTCAAGGATAGACTCAGTGACCTCTTCCCCCGTAATCTCACCTAGTGCATGGATCCCACCACGGAGATCAATGGTCCAGAAGTCCAGCGGCATAGACTCATGGACGGATCCTTGCACTGCTGCAAAACTAGCTTGAGCTCGGATCAAGGCTGCTTGGTGGCGATCATTGATGGCAGTAGTGGTTGCCTTTGAGGGAGATCCTTGATATGCGATGGCTTCTACTGCGTCTTCCAACCTCGAAATCCCCACCCCCAGACTGGCAATTGTTTCGACTCGATATCGGATCCCTGAAGGCAGCGATGAGGGATCCATGTTATTCAAATCAGTTTTATTAATTGCGGCAATCACAGGGCGATGTTGAATGGCTGAGTAGATCTTTGTTTCCGCCCCTGTCCATCCAGTTGAAGCATCAAGCACCAGGATCAAAATATCTGCGGCTTGAGCCAGTTGGTAGGAGCGCTCCACCCCCAATTTTTCCACAACATCGTTAGTGTCCCGGATCCCCGCTGTGTCTAGAAGATGAATGGGGATCCCTTTGACCACTAATTGTGATTCCACTACATCCCGTGTTGTACCGGGAAGATCGGTTACGATGGCGCGGTCTTCTTGGCTCCATGCATTCAATAGACTAGATTTACCGACATTAGGCCGTCCAACAATAGCCACTGTGACTCCCTGGCGGAGGAGATGTCCCCGCGTCGAAGTTGCTAGCAGATGTTGAATCTCAGTTTGGACCTGAGCTAGCTGTCGGATCCATTCCTCAATATTCAACGATGGTAAATCGTCTTCAAAGTCAATCCGAGCCTCAACCTCCGCTAGCAAATTAAGGGCCTGACTCCGAAGCTGTTTGATCGATGTACTCAACTGACCCCGAATCCCAGCTAAAGCCATCTGGGCCGCCTCAGGTGAATAGGATCCGATTAAATCTGCAATACTTTCTGCCTGGGTAAGGTCGATTCGTCCGTTTAAAAACGCTCGTAATGTGAATTCTCCAGGCTGAGCTAACCGGGCACCAGCCTGCAAACAGAGCCGTAAAGTGGCCTGAACCACCATGATGCCTCCGTGACACTGGAGCTCCACCACATCCTCACGAGTGTAGGATTTCGGGGATTGCATCCAGACCCCCAGGGCTTCGTCAATCAGTTGGCCTGTTGTCTCTCGAATCCAGCCATACCTCATGACATGAGTGCACCAGGATCCTTTTCCAGCAGGTTGGAAGACCTGTCGAGCAATTGCTAAGGCAGATCCCCCCGACAGTCTCACAATCCCAACACTACCCTGTGCAGGAACGACTGCCGTTGCAATGGCAGCGATAGTATCTGTCAATGCTGTTGAGTGAGCCATTGGTCTAAGTTATGGAGCCGCTTATCCATTATTAGGCGTCTGAGTGTTGTGGATCCAATCCCCAGAATATGCTAACAGCATTAATAGCTCCTCCACAGATTGATCTCTGACAAGAATCGACTAAACCACAAAGATTCCATGAATCAACCTGAAAGAATGAAGCAATTCACCTGTAGCTTTACAAGTTCCTTAGGATTGTCTTCTAGGGTAAAGCCAGGTCGGGGTAAACAGGAAGAAAGCAAGCTGTGTAGTGAAGGCTTGCCGGTAACTGTTCTACCTCAGTGAGGACCGAGCCCTGATTAAGGAGAAGAGCCATGGATACTAACTATCTCAAGCGAGACCCTCAATCTAGCTATGTTAGTAGCGATGCTGAGGTGGAAGCGGCAGTCCTCGAATTTCTAAACAGTTGGGATGAGGACTATCTCTGTGGTTGCGGCCTAGATAAGCGACCAGCTAGCTGGTAACCCTGTAGGGGCCAGGACTTACGCATCGACAAAATAACCAAGTTGCAAGTGTATAAGACCAGTCCCTCAGGTTGCTCTATTCAAAATCAATTTCAACACCGGCGCCAACTGATAATCCTGCTCAAACTCCCCATATTAAACACCGCTGGAAAATACCCGGATTTGCGCGCTGCATTTAAACACTTATTCATAAACGCCAGCTGTGAGTTGCACATTTTATGCATCTGCTGCCGTTCCTCCGGCGTCAAGCTCACTAAAAACGGTAACATTGCTTCAATCGCTTCCACCGCCGCATTGATCGCTTGCAGATCCTCTGGAGTGAGTGCCGCTGAGATATTTTGATAGGGCATGATGACCTGAGATGAACGGATCCTGAAACACAGCTAGTTGAAGATCATCGGATCCGATAGGATTCTCTTGCTTGTTCAACCCGGCCCACCAAACTCTCATCCTGAATACAATCCTAAACTTTAGGATCCAACATGTTGCACTGATAGGGAGGGCGGGCTTATAGATGGATCCTGGATCTTTCAACCGTATTGACTGCGGATCCTTTGCCACCAGCACACTATTCTTTACTATTTGCCCATCATCCTCTATCATCCGCCCATCATCCTCTATTATTCGCACCTGTTACCATTTGTAAAAGCACCTGTTACCATTTGTAAAAGAGATAGTCAACTTAAGTATACATTTATTTGTATTTCCCTATTATCCGTCTTACACTGAGTACTGTACCCCCTGAAAGGCCACTGAACGAGTGAGCTTGGCTGCCTGAGACTGTCACCGCTTGCTCCATGTGAAAAGTGGGCCTGTGAAGGTTAACGAGTTTGCATTGCACTTTTGCATGCCAACCTGACTGAAGGATGAACCTATGCCATTTAACGTTGAGTCCGCCCGTGGGATTTTTCCAGAAACCCTCTCCGCTGATGTCGTACCCGCCACCATTGCTCGATTCAATCTACTGAGCCCTGAAGATCAACTAGCACTCGTCTGGTTTGCTTACCTAGAGATGGGTAAAACAATTACAGTGGCCGCCCCTGGTGCAGCCAGCATGGTCCTCGCTGAGCCGACCTTGAACGAAATCAAAGCCATGTCATTTCAACAGCAAGCCCAAGTCATGTGCGACCTGGCTAACCGTGCCGACACACCGGTCTGCCGCACCTACGCCATCTGGACTCCCAATGTCAAACTAGGGTTCTGGTACCAGCTCGGCCAATGGATGGATCAAGGCCTTGTGGCTCCTATTCCTGATGGTTACCAGTTATCGGCAAACGCTGCGTCTGTACTCGATGCCATCCGTAAGGCTGATCCTGGTCAGCAAATCACCATCCTCCGGAATGCCGTTGTGGACATGGGGTATGAGACGAGTAAGCTAGGATCCTATGCCCGCGTCAGTGAACCAGTCAGTCCACCAAAGGACATGGCCCAGCGGACATCAGTGCGTATTCAGGGTGTTGAGAATCCCACAGTGTTGAACTACATGAACTTGTTGAATGCCAATGACTTCCAAGAACTGATTAAGCTCTTCACACCAGATGGGGCCCTGCAACCCCCATTCCAACGTCCAATTGTGGGCCAAGAAGCTATCCTACGATTCTTCCAAGAAGAGTGTCAGAACTTGAAGTTAATGCCTGAGCAGGGTGTTCTGGAACCGGCAGAGGATGGATATACCCAGATTAAAGTTACAGGTAGCGTCCAAACGCCTTGGTTCGGAGCCAATGTAGGCATGAATATTGCCTGGCGCTTCTTGATTACCCCAGACAACAAGATTTTCTTCGTGGCCATTGACCTGTTGGCCAACGCTAAAGAGCTTGTGAACTTTGCCCGCTTCGCCCGCAGCTAAGTTTGAGGTTTCTCAGGTTCAATTTCAACTGACTCGACCGACTTGATCTGAGTCCTACCAACTAGTTCTACCAACTAGTCTTCCCAACGAGTCTTACCAACCTGGATCAACATGGCGCTCTCACGTTGAGGGCGCTTTTGAGGTGTCAAACAGCCCGTGTTACCATAAGAAGACTATTACATTTTGTTTAGCATTCGCAGGTTTTTCTCATGCAGGTTAACACTATCGAGTGGTCAACTACGGAGCAAGTTGTCGCTCAAACTCTATTTCAGCGGGCCTACGACCGTGAGATCTCAGCCCTCACCACTGATATCCGTCGCCGGGCAGATGCAGCTAACGACGCGGATGACTTATGGATCCTTCATGATTTTCTCAGTGCCCGCCGCCATTCCATTGAGGGTAAGTACGATTTCAACTACGCCTCTCTCTTATTTGTGCTGGCTGACTTGATTAAAGAGGGATGGCTCACCACTGATGAGTTGCAAGGTCTCGACCGAGAAAAAGTTGCAAAAGTAACCTCTCTTGCCAAGCTCTGACGCTCTTCAATTATGTTAACTCCCAAGGGTTCATGCGATGAAGCCTCGGTCTGACTCTCTGGCCTAACTCTCTGGCCTAACTCTCTGGTCTGACTTTTTGGTCCGACTCTTTGGCCTAACTATAGGATCCTGGCCTAGTGGGGAGAGGGGATTTTGATCTAAACGACTCAAGAGTTACTGAACTTGTCAGCACGGTGTCTTAGTTTGATCTGTGACCTAGAATAGATCCATGGTTCACGGAATAGCCTGGTTATGAGTCAACCCTTCTTCCCTCCATCTCAGAATGCTCCTGAGTCTTCTGTCAGGCTACCGCTGGGCCAAAAGCTACTCCGCGCCGGTCTTATTACACAGGCCCAGTTAGCTCAAGGTTTACGAGAACAACATGAAAGTCGTTTGAAGTTTGGGGAAGTCTGCCTAGGGCATCAGTGGCTTTCGGCAGAGGAAGTCTATCAATTTACACCGGCCTACTCTCTAGCTGTCGGTGAAATTCTTGTCACTCAAGGCTACATTCACTTCGATCAGCTCCGTATTGCTCTAGCTCAGCAGCACCGATACGGACGCAAGCTCGGTGAAATTCTAATCTGGAAAGGATGGATCCGCCCCCAAGAGCTAGAGACCGTCCTAGAGCAACAGCAAGTGATTCGTCAGCGTCGGTCCCAGAATGCTTGGCAGGCCCTCCAGGGAGTGTTCTTGGACCAACCTCACTGGCTGGATACTCCCGATCAGAAGGGTCCAAATGATCTGGATCCTTATGCTCAGGATGAAGGAACTCTTCAGGATGAGACATCGAGCTTACCCAGCGATATTCCAGGCAGTGACCCCTTCGGTGGGGATGTCTGGGCAGAATTTGTAACACCCGATGGTGCAAGGCCTCATCGTTCACCTGGATCCTTTCAAGCCAGTGATCCAGAGTCTGTGTTGGAGTTTGCCCGCAGTGTTGAATGTCGCTCAGGTTATAGTGAGCAATACTACCAGCAGAAACTGGCATCGCTAGAATTGCAACTGGAGCTGCAACAGCGGGAATGGGACCAGCAAGCCAATAGTATCAACCAGCAGATTGCCGTTTTTCAAACACAGTACCAGCAGCGCATTGCTCTTTTGGAAGGTGAATTGATCCGGCAGAAACAGGATAATCAAGCGTTAATTGCTGAACGAGAGGGTCTCCAAGCTCAAGTTCAACAGCTCAAAGCAGAAATTCAATCCTTACTAGCCGCCGCAGCACCCGAACTCTAATTGATCTAGATCACTTGTCCGCAGCCCTATCCGCCTCGAGATAACCGTTGCTTGGGTTGATCATTCAGAATCTGGTGAGCCTCGTTAAGGACGCTCAGGATCCGCTCCCGATGGGGATGCTTCTCAAGACAGCACCACAGTTGGCGATGGGGAGCTTTACTGACCTTTTCACCAGGGAACCAATGGCTGGCGTTGCCGAGCATGTTGTAGCGGACTTTGGCGTAGTCCACCATGTCATAAGCTTTGACAAGGTTTCGTAACCATAGGATCACGGGCATGTTCACGTGTCCTGGAGTGTGCTCATGGGTGGGGATATTATCAAATCCAGTGGGAGTTAAGGATCCGACAGCCTCTAGCCAAGCCTCACTTAAACGGGCCAAGATGGGTTGAAGGTGGTGATCGGCGTGATCTAGTAGTGGGAGCGCCTTCAAATGGTCCTCGAAATCGCTAGGGCGGGAGGCTCCCAGGCTCAGCGTGTGCACCTGTGAGTGAGATAGACAGAATAAATCATTGAACACCATCGGGTTTAGAGGATGGCATAGGTTCACTAACCGGGGGGGCGGGGAGTAGAGTCGTCCGCCTTTATCGGAGGGGCTGATGATGAAAACTCCCATATCGAGGGCGTGGGCCGCAGCAATGGCAGGCCAGTTCCGTTGATTGATGTAGTACCAGTGCAAATTGACGTAATCAAAGCGGTTGGTCTTGATGGCTTGTGTGATCACAGGTTCAGGGCCATGGGTGGAAAAGCCAATGAACCGGACAAGGCCCTGGTCCACCAGTTTTTCGGCGGCATCGACACAGCCCCCCCGCCGCACACTTTGATGAATGTGGTCTGGGAGGTTGATGCCATGAATACTGAGCAGATCCACGTAATCGAGGTTCAGGTAGTTCAGTGACTTTTCAAAGTTGGTCAGAAAATCTTTGACATTCGTTGAAGGTCCCACTTTAGTCTGCACAATCAATGACTCACGGGGAAACTGCGGCAGGATCCGGCCCAATTGCATTTCCGAGGTGCCATAGCCGCGAGCGGTTTCAATATGATTGATGCCTAATTCAACGGACCGCCTGATCACAGCGTCTAAGTTGGCTTGACTCTCGTCCGAGATGTTAACCCAGTCGGTATCCTGCCACTTCTGTTGATACCGCATGCCCCCACAGGTAAATACTGGCATCGACAGCTCAGTTCGACCAAAGCGACGGTAGAGCATTTTGGATCCGGTCACGGTCGTCATGGTCATCCTCAAGCAACGCAACAGTCAGATTGTAACGAGTTTGGTTTACATGATTCAGGATCCGGAGTCTTGGAAGGGTGAGGATGGGACTAGGATCCGTAAGTAGGTCGTCACACCTCACCTTTCGAAACATCACCATTGATGCTGGCACGATGTTTCGCAACGGATGAGCTTTCGCAACGGATGAGCTTTCGCAACAGAGTGACTCTGGCACAAGGTTACTGCGAGCGGATGGCAAACCCCAGATGCGTCGCCACCGATCGTTCATACATCGGCCACTTAGCATGGATGGGGGCATTCAGGATCTGAGGATCTGCCGCAGGACCCGCGACTAGGGTGGTGGATCCTCCACCATCGAGATTCAACGCTTGGGTCGCCCCGATGTCCAGGATCAAGTCTTCGGCTTCGTTAATGAGGATCCCTTCACTGTAATAGGGCTGTTTGCCATCCACGACCACGAGCCATAGGGTTTGACCGGCCTCATCAAGGGCGACTAAGGTGCGGGCATAGGCCCTATCTCCCTGCAGTTCCACACGGCGCTGAGTGGGGGTCAACACGTAACGACCGGCCACCGCTCCCATCGTCTCTTCTGGACAGATGCCACTAACTAAAATCTGGGCGGAGCGATCTGGAGCAAAACACAATACTCCCCACTGCTCTTGGCTCGGTGAATACTCTTGGCCGTTGACGATCCCTTGCCCAAGGACGTTAACGCCATCACCGCTATGAGGGTAGTAATTCCAGGGAGTCTTCTCGCTAAAAGGAAAAAAGAAACCCGCATTCGCCGCCACATGCAGGTCAAACTCACGGACAAACTCCGAGGTCGTGCGGGCCACCGTCTCCAGGATCACCCCATCCGCTGTTACCCCCGGATCCCCAGGTGTAATCACAATGTCTAGACTCGGATCGGTCAAATCCACCTGCACCACGTGCACGACATGGATCCTAGGATCCTGACGAGTAAAGCGTTCATAGGTGATCCCTGGGGCAAGGGTATTTGTCAGAGTAGTGTGAGCGGGTCGCTGAAAGTGAGAATGCGTGTAAAGGGCCAGGGGAAACAGTAGAATAGCTCCCGCCAATCCTTGCCAACGGCTGAGACTCTGCCCATCTGTACCCGGAACTCTATTCACCGGAATGACTAATCTCCATTACAACTTTGCCCATCGTAATTTACGTAACCGCTCGTTTCGCCGCCAAGCCCTGCAAGGATCCGATTTTCGGCAGGCGGATCTGCGCGGCTGTGACTTCCGCGAGGCGCAATTACAAGGATCCGATTTCACTGGTGCTCGGATTGGGATGGCTCCAGAACCCTTGTTGATCGGGAGCCTAATCGTGGGGACCGTTGGGATCCTGAGTTTTCAGGCGGTGAGTCATATGATCTTTGGGGTGATGGGGCGAGCTCCCGGGGATCCGTTATATCGGTTCACCGTGGCCCTGTTGGCCTGTTTAGCTGGTATCGGTGGGATGAGCAGTGTCATACCCTCGCAACATCACCCGAGACGTCATCGCATCAGTTTCATTCTGCTAGGCGCACTCTGCGGGGCGGTCTTAGGTTTCTACTACGGTGGCACGTTGATTGATACCAGCTTACGAGTGGCCGTGATCTCCGCGTGCAGCTCAGCTGTGGTGAGTGGGATCCTGGGCTACTTCAGTCGCTCGGTCTGGGTTCAGACGGGGATCCTGGCCAGTGCAGCCCCTCTCACCTACGGTTGTGCGTTCCTGTCCTGGACTCAGGGTGTAACGGCTCTCACCGGTAGCCTTGTGGGAGGGATCCTGGGATTAGGGTTAGCGTTGCTCTACGTGGGGTTGACGCTCAAAGTGTTAAACAGGATCCGGCAGACCATCCACACCCGAGCCACAACTTCATTTGCAGGGGCTAACACTGAAGATGTGACGTTTGCCTCTCACTAGGTGACTGAGGACTCTGAGACTTGGCAACCTAGCCGCAACACTTTGAAAAAACATCTACGTTGATCCGCTCGCGTCGACAATGACCCGATAATTATCGTGGTGAATATCTGTGTAATTTGTTAGCCAGAGCGTGTGCCGATCAGCACTGAGACGGAAATTATCGGTTTGGCAGCCGTCGACAATATTAATACCGGGGAAGTGCCACAAGTTATGATCACAATAGTCAACACCTGAGAGTCCAAGCTCTGCATCACTCTGGCGCAACGTTGCTCTCCTCCCAGCCCCTGCCCGCATCACGATACCCAGGACTGGATTCTTGAAGGTAACACTGCCGGCCACGCGATATTGACCTTCACAATTGATGTATTTTCGCAATCTAAAGGTGTCATCGTAGGTTTCGTTATCGAAGTGAAAATAGTAGGAATCAACGCGGGTTCCAGCAGGGATCACGCCAGGATTCAGGGCCTCCCAGGTCTGCTGATCCTTCGGAACAGTATCGGGGAAGTAGGTGCCAGGCTGAGATAGATCGATGGAGAGATCTCTTGTGAGCAGGTGATGCTGCCGCTCGGCAAACATGAAAAGATCAAAGTCGCTTTCGAACTCCCCCAACACACAGGTGGCTCGTTGAGATAGGTAATGTCGCCATCAATGTGTTCAATGGATCCGTTACCAATAGCATCAATAGCGGAGGCTGTAGAAGTAGAGGTAGTCAGTGAACTTGGTGCCGATTCTGATTGAGAGGATGTCGTTAGGCTTGATGAAGGATGACTTCCGTGAGATGAGGGTCCCACTGCAACAGGAGCCCCTCGTAGACACCCTGTGGCCAAAAGCACAAGCGCGAGTGTACCCACCAAGACCTTAACTAGACTGGTCTTAACTAGATTGACTTGAGGCATACGAATGGATCCTTTCCGAGATGGAGTGTCTGAGGCTAACTGCAATTGCTAGTCAATCGGATCCTGTCGGAGTCTGAGAGAGTTCCAAATGACGGTCAGAGAGCTTAGGGCCATGGCAATTTCAGCCATGATGGGGTGGAGGAGACCCGCCGCCGCTAGGGGGATCGCAATCAGGTTGTAACCATAAGCCCAAGCTAAGTTTTGACGGATTTTGGCAAAGGTGGCTCGGGCTAAATTCACAGACTTCACCACGGCCGAGAGCGTTCCTTGCACTACGGCAAGATCAGCTGCTTCGATGGCAAGGTCCGTACCGGTGCCAATCGCAATGCCCACATCTGCTTGAGTTAGCGCCGGGGCATCGTTTAAGCCATCGCCTACCATAATGACTTGATGGCCTGCGTCTTGAAGGGTTCTGATGACATCGACTTTGCCACCCGGTAACACACCCGCATAGACGGTCTCAATCCCTAGTTGACGGGCAATGGCTTGGGCAGTCCGCTCATTGTCCCCTGTCACTAAAATCGGATCCAATCCCATCCGCTGGAACTTAGCCACAGCTTCAATGGAATCTGGCTTCAAGGTATCGGCTAAGGCGATCAGACCTAACACTTCACCGTTACGCGTAACCCCAATGACCGTTTGCCCTTGATCTTCAAGCGTTGCCCATTGCTCTTGCCAAGGATCCATGTCAATCCCGTGCTCGCTCAGAAACTGTAAGTTCCCCACTAGGAGCCGATGATCACCCCACTGCGCCTCCACCCCGCGACCTATGACGGCTTCAAAATGATCGAGATCGGGCAGGTCAAACCCCTGGACATCAGCTTCCTGCACAATCGCTCGTCCCACTGGATGCTCGGATCCTTGTTCTGCGATGGCCGCCCACTTCAAGGCTTGAATGGCTCCTGTCGGCGCCAGCTGCGTGACTTTCAATTCCCCTGTAGTCACGGTACCCGTCTTGTCCAGCACAATTTTGGTTGTGGACTTTAAGGTTTGAATGGCTTCCCCCTGTCGGATGAGGATCCCTAGCTCAGCCCCTCGTCCGGAGCCCACCATGAGTGCGATGGGTGTCGCCAAGCCTAATGCGCAGGGACAAGCGATGACTAGAACCGCGATCATATTAAAGGTGGCCAACCCCAGAGGTGAGAGAGTGGTATTGATCCAAGGTAAGGTGGCTGCCACAGAGTGCAACCACTCCCGCAACGGATCCGCTGCCACCATCCAGAGGGAGAAGGTCAGTATTGCCAAGGTGATGACGCCGGGTACAAAAAATCCCGTTACTTCATCAGCAAACGCTTGAATCGGAATCTTGGATCCTTGTGCTTCTTGAATTAACCGAATCATCTGCGCGAGGAAGGTGTCTTGGCCGGTGCGGGTCACTTCAATCACGAGGCGGCCCTGTTGATTGATGGTGGCCCCAATGACTTCAGCCCCCGGTTGTTTCAAAACAGGCATGGCTTCACCGGTGGCCATCGACTCGTTAACAGTAGAGGATCCTTTCACCACTCGACCGTCGGCAGGGATTGACTCACCTGGCTTCACCACCAAGTGATCACCCACCTGCACCATTTCAATGGGCACGTCCACTAGTTCAACTTGACTTTCTGCCTCTGATTCGGAGGGGGTAGACCGCTGCAGGTGAGCATACTTTACCTGCATATCAATCAGTTTGCGGATGGCTTGGGAGGCTCGGCCACGGGCTCGTTGCTCCAAATAGCGGCCTAGCAAGTGGAACGCCATCACCATCGCTGCCACTTCCACAAAGACAGTGACTTCTGCAAAGCCCAGCAATCCCACCAGGTAGGTTGGCAGGGTACTGAGGGAAATCAGTACATCCATATTGAGAGCCCGTTGCCGTACGGCTGCCCAACTCGCTCGATGGGTTGGCCATCCGGCCACAAAGACCACAGGAAAGGCAAGCGTTAGGGTTAAGGCATGGTGATGCAGATTGTGCTCCATACCCATGGCCATACACACCAGCATGACCCCCATTAAAATACCGACTGGAATTGCTCCAAGCAGAAATCGATACCACGCGGATTGGATCCGGTCTTCAATGTCGGCGGTCGGATCCTGATTGTGCACATCTTCGAGGGGGGCTGCATCGAACCCACCGTCTTGCACCACATGGATCATGTCATCCACGGATACTTCACTGGGACGGTAGATGACCCGGGCTTGTTCAGCCGCAAAGTTCACATCTGCGAGTTGGATGCCTACTGTTTGACTCAACCGCCGGCTAATCCCTCGGGCACATCCGGCACAGCGCATCCCACTGATTTTGAGATAGGTGGCTTGGTTTAGCTCCGATGAGACGGATTCGGCGGTCGAGGATGAAGGCGTTGGGGTGGGGGCGGTTGCAGTCATAGGTCAACGTCGGTGAGCAACAGGGGATGATCCTAGCATCCAGGTTGGGGGGGCAATGTTGTTAACAAGATGTAGATTTTTCAGGTATCGAGTCTGCAGAGGAAGCCTTTTGTGCAACACTACACGCTAGTAAACCGTTTGTAGTGGACCTGACCATGCGTATTGCCCTGTTCACCGAAACCTTTCTGCCCAAGATTGATGGTATTGTGACTCGGCTGTGTCATACCGTACGACATCTGACTGAACAGGGGAATTCGGTGCTGGTGGTGGCTCCTAAGGGCGCTCCTCATCACTACGAACAGGCCCGAGTGTATGGCATTCCCGGTGTGCCCTTGCCCTTGTATCCTGAGTTGAAGTTGGCGGCACCTGGACCAGCCATCGGACGGTTGATGCAACGGTTTCGGCCTGATGTGATCCATATCGTCAATCCAGCCGTGTTGGGCTTGGGAGGGCTGTACTTCAGTCAGCGATATCGGATCCCGTTGGTAGCGTCTTACCACACCCATTTGCCCAAGTATCTGCAGCATTACGGCTTAGGTTTTTTAGAAGGCACGTTGTGGGATCTGTTGAAACTAGGTCATAACCAAGCGCAATTGAACTTGTGTACATCGACGGCTATGGTTCAAGAGCTAAGTGAGCACGGGATTGAACGGGTGCGCTTGTGGCAACGGGGTGTAGATACAGAACTGTTTCATCCCAGTACTCGATCGGATGAGATGCGAGATCGTCTGAGTGGGGGGCAACCGGAGCGTCCTTTACTTCTCTATGTGGGGCGTTTATCGGCGGAAAAAGAGATTGGTCGGATTAGAGTTGTGCTTGATCGCATTCCCACCGCCTGCCTAGCGATTGTGGGGGATGGTCCGGAACGTCAGGAGTTGGAGCGCCATTTCAAAGGATATGACGTTGTTTTCACTGGCTATTTGAAAGGACGTGACCTCTCCTCTGCCTTTGCCTCGTCTGATGTCTTTGTCTTTCCGTCTCGGACTGAAACGTTAGGCCTGGTGTTATTAGAAGCAATGGCGGCTGGGTGTCCTGTTGTTGCGCCAAGATCGGGTGGGATCGTCGATATTGTGGATAGTGGTCAGAATGGGTTCCTGTTTGCGCCAGGATCCGATGAGGACTTTGTCCAAGCTGTACAACAACTCATTGATCAAAAGGATCGCACTGAAGCACTCCAAGCCCATGCGCGAGCTGAAGCAGAACGCTGGAACTGGGCTGCTGCCACCCGTCAGTTAGAAAACTATTACGCGGATGTGGTTCTTTCTCGCTAACCGGATCCGTTGCCTCTCTCCTCTAGTTCAATCCCTTGGTCTTCAGATCCAACTCAAGTCTGGGGGGTGGCTGATGACTCCGTTAGGCTGTCGGTCAAGGATCCTGTGTAGCTGGAAGATGGGAGTGAGATTCTTAGGTTTGATCACCCTATGCCAGAGCTTGAGCAGATGATCAAAGACTAACCTCATGTGCGCGAAGACTAGGATCATGTGCGCGAAGACTAGGATCATGTGCGAAAGCCTCAGGATCACGTGCACAAAGACTAGAATCATATGCTCAAGAACCAGGATCCTTTGCGAGAACTCCAGGATCACCGGTGAAAAGACCAGGATTAGCTGCTAGGTGAACAGGATCCTATATGAACAGTGGAGCATAGCTTGAGCACGATGGCTTTCAGGATCGTGATCTTCTCATCTGCTTTAGACAACAATAGGCCTGGTATACTCCGCAGTAGGTGACGGATTCTGATCTCCTCTTCAAAGATTCAGGAGCCTTTTCAACCGCAACTGGAGTGGAGGACAGCAGGATGCGCCATTGTTTATCGCAAGTAGCCCGTAGTCTAGCGATGATGTTGGTCTGCGTGGCCTGTGGTCAAGGAACACCTGGATCTCGCTCTACTGTGTCACTGGTGTTGAACCCAGACTTGAGCCGCCTCATTACCCTCCCACCGGATACTCAACTGGAAGTATTACTGAATACAGGGGAACGACAACTGTCCAGTGGCTTGATTCCAATTGAAGATACAACGGTGCCGCCTACGATCGCCTTTGATCAAGTCCCCGCCGGATCCATTGTGTTGCAGTGTGTCGTGATTGTGGACGGAACTCGGATTCCGGGACCTCAGACAAGCTTAGTGCTCGGTGCCGGATCCACGCTTGCCGCGATCACGTGTTTGAGCCCTGATTCTGTTACCCCAACGCCCACTCCAACGCCCACTCCAACCCCCGCCCCAACACCCACCATCCCCACTCCTGTCCTGCCTAGTCCCAGTCCTGCTCTGAGTCCTAGTCCGGATCCTCTACCTAACCCCTCTCCCACTCCCAGTCCGGATCCTGTGCCTAGTCCCTCTCCCGCTCCGAGCCCATCTCCTAGTCCCGGCCCAACACCAACTCTGACACCGAGTCCAACACCAACTCCAAGTCCAACACCAACTCCAAGTCCAACACCAACTCCAAGTCCAACACCAACTCCAA